>CAXSFF010000234.1:0-5908 GCA_964236035.1 uncultured Acetobacteraceae bacterium | reverse complement strand
GCTTCTGTCTTGGCCATCGTGATTACGAGTCCCATACCGATCAAAATTGATCTTAAAACCCATATAGTGATTATTTCACAAGGAACTACCTAATTCGACTTGAAATTTGAATATCGTATCAGCAGCGATCCTCGCGATGCGGTGATCCAAGCTCACGCGACCGGCGACCCGGCATGTTGCCCTGGATTGCCACGTCGCAAGCGATCCTCGGAATGACGGCTTGGAAAACGATAGCTTTATTTGTCAGACTAGAGGTTTGGCAAGCGCCTCGGCTTGGCTGGCGGGTCGATCGCCTGCCGCAAGAGTTTCTCGCGCCGGAAGCTCAGCCACCTGCCGTTGCCGACGATGATGTGATCACGCACCGTCACGCCCACCGCTTCCGCTGCGGCCTCGATCATGGCCGTCATGTCCAGATCGTCGACCGACGGCGACGGATCGCCGCTCGGATGGTTGTGCACCAGGATGATCGAAGCCGCCTTCAGCTCCAAAGCCCGCCGCACGACCTCCCGCGGGTAGACGGGCGTGTGGTTGACCGTGCCGCGCGCCTGCGCCTCGTCGGCGCGAAGGCGGCCATCGACATCCAGGAACAGGATGCGGAAATGCTCGATGCTCTCCCGCGCCAGCGCCGCCGTCAGATAGGCGATCAACGCATCCGAGTCATCGAGATGCGGCTGGTCCATCACGGCGGCGCGGTAGAGCCGGAGCGCCGCCGCATGCATCAGCTTGATTGCGGCGATGCTGTGCGTACCCAGGCCGGACACCGCGCGCAAGTCGATCTCGGAGGCACTCAGCACAGCGGCAAAACTGCCAAACCGTTCCATCGCGCGCGTGGGCGCGTCATTGGAATCGGTGGGCGCCACGTGCCGCAACAGATGGGCAAGCAGCTCCGTATCGGTCAGGGCGCGAAGCGATGGAGCGTCCGCATCGATGTCATGGCTCGTGCCGCTCAGCCCTGCGACGGGGTCGGGCAGGGTGAGCGGCTGGAAGTTCTGCCCATCCGAGAAGCCGCTCGGCAGGCCCGCCGCCGCCAACGGAAACGATTCTGCGTCCAGCGTGACGGAAATCGCCTTGATCGCCGCGGCCATCACCTGCGCAACATGTGCCCGCAGCAGCTCTCTCGCACGCACGCTGTGGCTGGCCGGGAACACGCTGACGGCGCCGCCGCGATCCTCGATCGGATGATGTTCGACGCAGACCGACTCGGCACCAGGAAGCGCCTGGACCGCTTGCCTGACTGCGGCGATCGCCACACGCACCAGCACGCCCGGCGGCAAGTTGTATGAACCGACCCTGATCACGGCATCGAAGGTTTCCCTGGTCGCCGCATTCGTGGCGGCGTTCGGCGCGTGCCGGCGTCGCCACCAAGCCATCGGATGCAGCATGCTAGATCAGGCCGCGGCGTTTCAGGCTGTCGCTGGCGCCGTCGCCGAAGATCATGTGGTCATGCAGCGCGATCGAAAGCGCCTTGCCGAACTTGGCGACGCGCCGGGTCACATCGCGGTCGCGCTCATCCGCGGCGGGCAGCGTGCCCAGACGGAAGGTTGCCAGGATCAACGCCGTGGCGTGGATTTCCAAGGCGCGGCGCGCCACCGCCTGCGCGATGTCGGCCGGGCTTTGCGCGGCAGCGAAGGAGATGTCCGCGAGCAGTTGGTTGCGGTTGTTGAGGAACAGCACGGCCAAGTGAGGTGGTCGTTGCAGCCGTGCCGGGACGTCCAGGTACTCAGTCAGGCCCGGCATGTTGTTCAGCAACGGCCGGGAGACGGATTGCGCGGTGGCAAGGCGGCGGGCAGCCTCGCGCACCAGGTCGATGATGCCGATGCTGGCGGGGTCAAGCCCGGCGCGGCGCAACTCGCCGGGCTGGCCGCTGAGCGAGCGGTAGAGATCGCCGAAATAGTTGATGACCGTTTTGGCCAACGGCTTGGTGTCGCGGCGCGGGATGCTGAGGAACAACAGCATCTCCAGCAGTTCGTAATCCGCGAGGCCGCCAGGCCCGTTGCCCAACAAACGGACACGCATGCGGGCGCGGTGGCCTTGCGGGCCGGTGCTGGCGAAGACCGGGTCCTGTTGAAGCGGCGGTTCCACCCACGCATCGGCCATGGGCCACCGTATAGCCAAGGGTGCCGTTCATCAGGCCGTCAGGATCAGCCTGTCGTCAGGCGAGCATCACTTTTAACGGTAGATTGACGATGGTCAGCGCCGCTGATTACGCAGCAGGTGGATTGGCGGTATGAATGGCCAACACCGCCTCGCTGCCGGAGTCGATCTCCTCCAGCCGCACCTCGTAGCCCCACAGCTCCGCAACCTGGCGCAGGGTGGCCTCCGCATCGCGCTGTGCCAGCAACTGCCCGGCCCGCGTGCGGTGCTGCAGCACCAGACGGCGGTCGCCGGCCAGGTCGACGTCCACCACCTGCACGTCGGCGTCGCTGTCCGCCGGGTCGTAGCTCTGCGCCAGCGTGCGGCGGATGGCGCGGTAGCCGGCATCGTCGTGGATGGCGTCGACCAGCAGCGTCGATTCCGAAGTGTCGTCCAGCAGACGGAACATGCGGAACTGCCGCATTACGGCAGGCGACAGATATTGCAGCACGAAGCTCTCGTCGCGGAAGTTGGCCCAGGCATAGCGCAGAGTGCCGAGCGGGTCGCCGTTGCCGGCGTGGTCGGGAAACCACGCGCGGTCCTCTTTGGTCGGGCTGGTGCAGACCCGTGCGATGTCGGTCATCATGGCGTAGCCGAGCGCATACGGGTTGAACCCCGGGCCACCGCCCTGGTCGAAGCCGGGCTGCATGATGACGTTGCTGGTGGAATGCAGCACTTCCATGAAGGCGGCGTCGTCGATCTGCCCGGTTTCGTGCAGGCGGGTCATGATGCGCTGGTGCACCCAGGTGGCGCAGCCCTCGTTCATCAGCTTGGCCTGCGGTTGCGGATAGAAGTACTGCGCGATCAGCCGGACGATGCGGATGACTTCGCGCTGCCACGACGCGAGCTTGAGCGAGGTCTTCTCGATGAAGTATAGCAGGTTCTCCTCGGGCAGGCCGAGCTTGCGACGGCGCATGCCGACGGGGTCGGCGTCGGCGGCCGGACGCCCGACCGGCACGGTGCGCCAAAGGTCGTCGAACACCTTCTCGTCGTATTCCCGCCGTTCGCGCTCGCGCTTCTGATCGGTCTTCAGGTTCATCGGCCGCGCGCCGCCATGCCGGTTGACGCCGTGCCGCGATAGCGCGTGGGCCGCGTCGAGCACCCGCTCCACGGCTGCGACGCCGTAGCGGTCTTCGCAACCGGCGACATAGGTGCGGGCGAACTCCAGGTAGTCGAGGATCGCGGAGGCTTCCGTCCATTGCCGGAACAGGTGGTTGTTGCGGAAGAAGTGGTTGTGGCCGAACGCGGCATGGGCGATCACCAGCGCCTGCATCGTCGCCGAGTTCTCCTCCATCAGGTAGCTGATGCAGGGGTCCGAGTTGATCACCACCTCGTACGCCAGGCTGGAGTAACCGCGGCGGTAGCTGCTTTCGTGTTGCAGGAAACGTTTGCCGTAGGACCAGTGGCGATAGGTCAGCGGCATGCCGTGCGCCGTGTAGACGTCCAGCATCTGCTCCGCCGTGATCACCTCGATGCGGTTGGCGAACACCTCCAGGCCGAGTTCGCCGCACGCGATTTCCTCGATGGCGTCGTAGCTGCGCTGCAGGGTGCCGTAATCCCAGTCGGCGCCCGAGTAGATCAGCGGACGCTTCTTGATGAGCGGGACGTTCATGGAGTGGCCGCCTTACGTCCGAATAGGTCGCGGAACACGGGGAAGATCTCGCGGCGGTCCGACACCCGGCGCATCGCCAGAGTCGGGTCACGCTTGGAAAGCGGGTCGTAGCCGCGCCACAGATCGGTCGGCCCGCGGTTCATCACCGCCGAGGGGGCGACCTCGATGTAGGCGAAATGCTGCACAAACGGCAAGATGTCGGTTTCCAGCATCGCCACCGAACGCTGCGTGTCGCTGCCGGAGTTATCGCCGTCCGACGCCTGCGCGGCGTAGATGTTCCAAGAGTCGTGCGGATAGCGCTCGCGCTGCACCCGCAGCAGCTCGGCGAGCGCGGTCGACACCACGGTGCCGCCGGTGCGCGGGTCGGTGAAAAAGGTCTGCTCGTCGACCTCCTCGGCAACCTCGGTGTGGCGGATGAACACCAACTCGACGCGTTTGTAGCGCCGCTCCAGGAACACGTGCAGCAGCAGGAAGAAGCGCTTGGCGAGGTCCTTCATCGACTCCGACATCGATCCGGACACGTCCATCAGGCAGAACATCACCGCCCGCGCCGACGGCTTCGGCACCTGGCTGTAACGGCGGTAGCGCAGGTCCACGGGGTCGATCCAGGGCACCCGGGCCAGCCGCCGCATGATCAGGTCGAGGTCAGCGCGCAACATAAGCAGCCGGTCGGGTTCGGCGCCACTTTCCTCCAGCGCCGCGATCTCCGCCTCCATCGCCAGCACCTCGGGCGTCTTCGGCCGGCGCAGGCCGATGCGGCGCGCCATCGACTGCCGCATGGTGCGACCCATGTCGATCTGCGACGGCGACCCGTCCACGGCGATGCCGGCCCGCATCGGCGCCATGGTCTCCGTGGAGACAATTTGGTTCTTGACCAGATCAGGCAGTTCGAGGTCCTCGAAGAACAGGTCAAGGAACTCGTCGCGCGTCAGCACGAAGCGGAAGCCGTCCTCGCCCTCGCCGGTGCCCTGACCATCGCCGTTGCCGCCGGCCCCGCCACCGCCGCGTGGCCGCGCCAGCCGATCGCCGGCGGAGAACTCACGGTTGCCGTTCAGCACCACCTGGCGCTGCCCGCTGGAGAACACCGTGTGGAAACTTGGCTCGTGCAGGGAGTCGGCGGGGATGGTGACCGCCTGGTCACGCCCGACTTCGCGCAACGTGCCCTGGTCGATGGCGGCGCGCGTCGCTTTCGCCACCGCCGCCCGCGCCCGCGCCAGCACCCGCTGGCGGTTGTCGAGGTTCTTGCCGTGCGGGTTAGGCCGGCGGTCAATGATGTCCAATGCGGGGGCGCTCAGGCCGACTGCTTGACCCGCATGTACCACTCGACCAGCCGGCGCACCTGGCGCTCGGTATAGCCACGCGATTCCATGCGGTTGACGAACTCGTTGTGCTTCTTCTCGGTGTCGTTGTCCTTCTTGGAGCCGAAGCTGATCACCGGCAGCAAATCCTCCACCTGGCTGAACATCCGCTTCTCGATCACCTCGCGGATTTTCTCGTAGCTGGTCCAGGACGGATTCTTGCCGCTGTTGCTGGCGCGGGTGCGCAGCGCGAACTTCACCACCTCGTTGCGGAAATCCTTCGGGTTGGCGATCCCCGCCGGCTTCTCCGTCTTGGTCAGCTCGGCGTTGAGCAGCTCGCGGTTGAGCATCTGCCCCGTGTCCGGGTCCTTGAAGTCCTGGTCCTCGATCCAGGCGTCGGCGTAGTCCAGGTAGCGGTCGAACAGGTTCTGCCCGTAGTCGCCATAGCTTTCGAGATACGCCTTCTGGATTTCGTTGCCGATGAACTCGGCGTAGCGCGACGCCAGCTCGCTCTTGATGGTGGCGATGTAGGTGGCCTCCATCTCCGCGGGGAACTGCTCGCGCCGGATCGACTGCTCCAGCACGTACATCAGGTGCACAGGGTCGGCGGAAATCTCGCTGGAGGAGTGGTTGAAGGTCGCCGACAGCACCTTGTAGGCGAAGCGGGTGCTGACGCCGTCCATGCCCTCGTCGACGCCGGCGGAGTCGCGGTACTCCTGCATGGTTTTGACCTTGGGATCGGTCTCGCGGATGTTCTCGCCGTCGTATACCCGCATCTTGGCGAACGGCCGCGAGTTCGCGTGCGGCTTCAGGCGCGACAGCACGGCGAAGCGCGCCAGCATCTCCAGCGTGTGCGGCGCGCACG
>CAXSFF010000233.1:0-5911 GCA_964236035.1 uncultured Acetobacteraceae bacterium | reverse complement strand
CCACTACCTCGGCAAGGAGACGGTGCAGAACCTGCTGGCGCTGCGCTTCGCCAACGTGGTGTTCGAGCGGCTGTGGAACTCGGACGTGATCGACCACGTGCAGATCACCGTCGGCGAGACGGTGGGCGTGGAGGGCCGCGGCGACTACTACGACCACTCAGGCGCGTTGCGCGACATGGTGCAGAACCACCTGGTGCAGCTGATGTGCCTGCTGGCGATGGAGCCGCCGCTCAGCTTGGAAGCCGACAGCGTGCGCGACGAGAAGCTGAAGGTGCTGCGCGCGCTGAAGCCGATTGCGCCGCACGAGGTGGCGCAGGTGACGGTGCGTGGGCAGTACACCCAGGGCGCCGTCGGCGGCAAGGCGGTGCCGGGCTACCTGGCGGACCTGGGCGAGGGCCGCAGCAGCCGCACCGAGACGTTCGTGGCGCTGAAGGCGGAGATCCAGAACTGGCGCTGGGCCAACGTGCCGTTCTACCTGCGCAGCGGCAAGCGGCTGCCGCAGAAGGTGAGCGAGATCGTGGTGCAGTTCCGCGGCGCGCCGTTCAGCGTGTTCCAGCGCGGCGCCGGCGACCTGTCACCCAACAAGCTGATCATCCGGCTGCAGCCCGAGGAGGGGATGAAGCTCGAATTGATGACCAAGAACCCGGGGCCGGGCGGCCTGCACCTCAGCCCGGCGCAGCTCGACATCAGCTTCGAGAAGGCGTTCGCGACCCGCTACCCGGACGCGTACGAGCGGCTGCTGATGGACAGCGTGCGCGGCAACCCGACCCTGTTCATGCGGCGCGACGAGGTGGAGGCGGCCTGGAGCTGGGTGGAGCCGGTGATCGACGCCTGGAACGACTCGCGCGACGCGCCGCGGCTGTATTCGGCGGGCAGTTGGGGGCCGACTTCGGCGATCGCGCTGATCGAGCGGGATGGGCGGACCTGGTACGAAGAGATCACCTGAGCAGATGTCGTGGCACGCATCATGATATCGCAGGCGGGCTTGCGATGCGTCGCGCTGGCGGCGTTGCTTCTGAACGGCTGCCAGCAACCGGCGCCCCCGGCCGCAGTCACGGCGCCGGCGGTGATGAACGGCATTGGCTACCTGGTGCTCAACGCGCCCATCAGCACATCGACCCGGGACCTGTTCATCGCCGACGCCGACAAGCTGCGCGACGCCGGAGCGATGGAAATCCATCTTGGCATCAACTCGCCCGGCGGCGACGTCAACGCGGCGCAGGCGATCGTCGACTACATGGCGCGGATGCACGGCCGATACGGGATGGCCTTCAAGGCCTACAACATCGGCATGGTGGCGTCGGCGGCGACCTACGTATTCCTGAGCGCGCAGGATCGCTACTCGGCGGCCAATGGCGCATTCCTGTTCCATGCCGCCGGCGTGGTCTCCAGCGGCCCCATCAACGCCGCAAACCTACGCGACCAGGCCGAGCGGCTCGACGCCTATGAGCGGACCATGCGGGCCACGCTCAAGGCCCGCACCCGGTTGACGGAGTCTGAAGCGCAGACCTACGTGCGCCGCACCGTGGTGCTGAACGCGGACGATGCGCGACGGGACGGCGTCGTGGACGCCATTGCCCCTTACTCCATGCCGCCCGGCGTGGGTGCCTGGGTGATCGCGGTGAAACCGCCCGCACGTGCCCCCGCACGTCCCGCGCCGGTCGCCAATCCCACCAACGGCTGAAAAGTCAGCGCGCAGGGACTCGCATTCCGAGGGACGGGATAAGCCGGTGCGCATCGGAAGCGTGCCTATTCATCACTTGTCACCGTGACTGACGCCACACGGAGCCCGAGCAGCCGGCCATCCATCGAGTTCAGCCACTCGCTTGGTCTGTGCGGGTTTTTGAACAGAAACTCCAAGCGAAGGAGGCCATCAGTGCCAAAGGCGTCAAGCGGCACTTCCGCCCTCAAGGTTTGAGGCGAGGAGACGCCGATCTGCCAGTGGGCGCGTATGCGCCCGCCCGCCTGCAAAGCCACGTCCAGCGGGGGGCTGCCCGCTGGCATGAACGCGGAGGCTTTCACGACGACCACTGCACCCGTCACAGGCGTCGGCCGCAGGCGGAACTGCAGCCCAGCGCGGTAGCCGACCGTCCACATCCCCGTGCCCCAGTCTGACTTATCCCAACCAAGCACAAGGAGCGGCGATGCGGCTGCGTCGAACACGATCGCTTGGCCCATTGCGCGCTCAGGGGGCGGGATGGGACCTGCTGAGTGGCATCTGTCATCGTCTGAGCCAAGCCAATGCGGCAGATAGCATGGCAAGCCATACGAAAGCGTCAGCCGGGCGAGACGTGGCGGAAACGATGGCTCCACCGACACTGCGGGATCAAGCAGGACGTGGCCGGCACCAGGAACGACCTGCCGCAACGGCGTCACGAGCATGCCTCCCGAGATGGGATACGCAACCAGGCTGCCGACGCCGCCATACCAACGCAGCCCATCGTTGGCGCCGAAATAGTAGTTGGTCTCCCCATTGTACACCCGATCCGCCGGGCCGTTCACGGCAGCGATGACGCCTGTGCCGATTTCCAGCGGCGGCAGCTCAAGGCGACGCCCGACAGCCGCCGACGGTTCATACGGTGGTTGCACCTCGACCCCGGCTCGCCAAGGCAGAACCGCTGCAAGCAGGCACAACGCCGCCGCAGTTGCCTGCCATCGTGGCAGCGCCATGACCAGCAGGACGCTGTACAGCATCAGCACGGGCAGCAGCCACTTGAAATAATGATAGTTGTAGAACGTCCACAGCCCAGGCGGATGCAGGTCGCGATAGCAAAGGTAGAGTGCGCCGTAACCGGCCGCCCCGGCGATGACAACGGCGTGCGCGCCGCGTGAACTCCGGCCAGGAGGCGCTGCAAGACAGGCGGCCATGCCTGCCAAGCCGGTTGCGATGAAGGGGAAGGCAGGCAGCAGGCCCTGGCCGTCGGGAAGCATCGGCTGCGGGTCCAGCACGATCGTGACCCATTGCAGCGGCAGAAGCCGCCACTCGAACCCGATCTCGGATGACAGGCTGAGATAGGAACTCATCTGGAACCCATTGACCAGGACATAGAGGCCGACCGTGAGAGCCAACGGCCCCGCGACCCCAAGCCCCGCCGCGATGATGACGGGCAACGCGCTGCGCCGAGCCTGCCGATCCGCCGCCAGCGATGCGGCCACCACGCCACACATCAGTGCCAGCATGAGCACGCTGTCGGCAGGCCGGAATGCTCCTATGCCTCCAGCGCACAACCCGGCCATCCCGGCAGCCCGCCACGAGCCGGGCTGATCACGGTAGCGCAGCAACGCCAGCAGGCAGCCGAGGATCAGGGGCGCCGTGGGCGTCGTGGTCCATGGAGTGACCCAAACGTCCGTGACATCCGGCAAAGCCGCCGTCAGCAGGAACGCGAGCGCCCCTGTCGTCTTTGCCAACGGCCAGCCGGGCATCAGCCGGGCTGCAAGCGCCGCCGTCAGCCAAAGTGATGCAAGAAGCGACACCGCATCAGGAACAAGGAACGGATTAGATTTCGTGACAGTCAGGAAAGGCAACGCAAGCAGCGAGTAACCGGGCAGGTACCAATGCTTCGCTGGATCAAGGTCCCACGCCGCCCAAGCCAAGGTCTCCGTCAGGTAGCGGCCCTGATCGGAGAACGTCCACCAACCCTCGGATAAACCGGGCGCGTGTGGGCGTCGGACGTCTGCCCAGTAGTAGTGCCCGTAGACCGCCAGCAGGGTGCCCAGGCAGGCAAGCAGCGAGATCCGGTTGAACGACTTCGACCAACGGATCGCGATCACGGCTGTCAAGCATCCTTCGTGGCCGTCCTATGCCTCGCCGCCCATACGGATCGGGTCAAGGTTGACGGCACCCAGGACCGTGCCGCCTGCTCGCAGCGGTCAGCGGGTGTGGTGCGATGCCGTCGTCGCACTCGCCTGGCGCACCGTCGCGCGACCGCGCGGCTCCGGCGTCGTGCAGGTGACCAAGGTGATCGGCTGGTTGGGGTTCTTGCCCGTGGCGAACTCCGGCAGCTCGCTCCCGTTATGCAGCGCCATCACCTCGTCGAACGCCGGCAGGTTGGCCTTGCAGAACCCGGTGCCGGCCTTCAGCCCGTTCTGCGACTGGCTGTTGGCCAACGACGTGACGTAGTCGTCGTGCTCAGGCTGTGCGCGCTTGCCGTAATTGCGGGCAAAATAGCTGCTCAACACCCTCTCCTGTGCCACCAGGTTAGGGCGGTAGCGCAGGATGAACGCGTTGTACCGCTCGGTCGCCTCGCAGGTGATCGCCGTCACCATCAACTGGCTTTTCAGCCCGGCAACGTCGAAGGCGGTCTTTTCCGTCGGGCGCGCGCAGCCCTCCGCCTGGGCCATCTGGCTGGTGAGCAGGCCGGCGGCGAGCAGGCCGGAAAAGAGAATGCGCATCGATGTCTCCAAGCCGAAACGAGTATGGGGGGAATCCGTCTGGCGATCGCAGCCAGGTCAGTCGCCGCGTGAGGTAAACCGTCTATTGCGCGGATTTGCAACCACAAACCATCGAATCCGCCATGACGCCGCGCACGTTGTGGCGAACGTGCCGCAGGCGTATCGGAACGCCGACGACCATTCCTCCGCGCGGCCTGCCGCTTGCATTGCCGACCCCGATAGGTTCTTACAGAATGTCGCCATGACCGCCGCAATCACCGACCCGTTCTCGAGCTATGACCACGGCCTCTACTTCTGCGAGCTGACCCGGCGCGCCGGCGACGCCGGGTCGATCGACCTGGTGCGGCAGCGGGTGACGCAGATCGGCCTCGACGCGCTGCGGGCCCGGGCTGCGGGGGCGGAGCGCGACCTGATCAACCTCGGCATCACCTTCACCGTCTACTCGGAAGCCGAGGCGATCGACCGCATCCTGCCGTTCGACTGCCTGCCCCGCATCATCACGGCGGCCGAGTGGCGGCACATCGAGGCCGGCGTGAAGCAGCGCGTGCAGGCGCTGAACCACTTCCTGTACGACATCTACCACGACCGCCGGGTGCTGCGCGAAGGCATCATCCCCGAGGCGCTGGTGCTGGGCAACGCCAACTACCGTCACGAGATGGTCGGCTTCCCCGTCCGCTTCGGCACCTACGTGCACATCTGCGGCATCGACATCGTGCGCGACCGCCACGGCGCCTTCTGCGTGCTGGAGGACAATGCCCGCACCCCGTCGGGCGTGTCCTACGTGATCGAGAACCGCCACCTGATGCGCCGCACCTTCCCCGACCTCATGGCCGGCATGCGCCTGCGCCCAGTCGACGACTACGGCCGCCGGCTGCGAGAGGCGATGAACGACATCGCGCCCGAGGGCACCGGCGATCCGCAGGTGGTGCTGCTGTCGCCGGGCATCTACAACTCCGCCTATTTCGAGCACGTGTTCCTGGCGCGCGAGATGGGCGTGCCGCTGGTCGAGGGCGGCGACCTGGTGGTCGAGGACGACCGCGTGCGGATGCGCACCACCGCCGGCCTGCGCCCCGTGCACACCATCTACCGCCGCATCAGCGACGACTTCCTCGACCCGACGGTGTTCCGCGCCGACAGCATGCTGGGCTGCCCCGGGCTGATCGGCGCCTGGCGCGCCGGCAACGTGACGCTCGCCAACGCCGTCGGCACGGGGGTCGCGGACGACAAGGCGGTGTACGCCTACATGCCGCGCATCATCAAGTTCTACCTCGGCGAGGACGCCATCCTGCCCAACGTCGAGACCCACATCTGCGGCGAACCCGGCGGCCTCGCCTACACCCTGGAGCACCTCGACCAGCTGGTGATGAAGCCGGTGGGGGAGTCGGGCGGCTACGGCATCACCATCGGCCCGCGCGCCTCCGCCGCCGAGCTGGACACGGCGCGCGCTAGCATCGTCGCCGACCCCGCCAACTGGATCAGCCAGCCGATGATCGACCTGTCCGTGGCCCCGACCCTGACC
>CAXSFF010000232.1:0-5915 GCA_964236035.1 uncultured Acetobacteraceae bacterium | reverse complement strand
GCTTGCGACGAAGCAACCTAGGGCCGCGCGGTAAGTTTGCGGCGCGCGGCCCCTGGGTTGCCACGCCGCCAAGCGGCGGCTCGCAATGACAGCTAACTAACTATTCTCGCACGTAGCGCACCTCCACCTCGCCGCCGGGTCCGATGGTGCGCTCCACGCTGTTCGTCGCGTCGTAGGGGGCTGGCTCATCCTCGGCGGTGGCCAGCGGCGCCGGCTGCCGCGGGTGGGCCAGCACCAGTTCCGCCTGTGCCACCAGCCCGTCATCGACCTGCACCAGCAGCAGGTGCTGGCCGAGTTGCAGGCCCGTGGCGAAATCGTGGGATCGCTGGTCCGACACGCCCATGCGCGAGACCTTGCCGACGCCTGCGCCCAGCAGCCCGCCGATCACGGCCCCGAGCGCCGTGGGCGGCAGCCATCCGGCGCTGGCCAACAGGTCGAGCGGCGGCAGCGAGACCGCGCCCACGCCGATCAGCGCGCCCAGGCCGAGGCCGATGCCGAACCCCAACGTGGCGCCGGTCCGCGCCGGCGACTGCGCCATGTCGGCGCTGACCCCGGCCGGCAGGCGGGCGTCCGCCTCGCTTTCGATCAGGCTGATGTCCGCATCGGGGATGCCGAGTGCCGTGAGATCCGCCATCGCCTCCGTCGCGAGGGCGTATGTCGGATAGAGATGGGACAGTGTATGCTGGGCCATGCGCCGGATGCTCCTGAAGGCCTGCGATTTGGATCGGTCCCAGATTGACGTGTATTAGGAAGGGTTGAGGTTTGCCAGTCCATAACCGGATTGCCGACTTCCTGGACGACATGACCGCATGGCGGCGCGACATCCACGCCCATCCGGAACTGGCATTCGAGGAGCACCGCACCAGCGGCTTGGTCGCCGCCAAGCTAGCCGCCTGGGGCATCGAGGTCAGCCGCGGCATCGCCGGCACGGGGCTGGTCGGCACCTTGCGCAACGGCCCCTCCCGCCGCAGTATCGGCATCCGCGCCGACATGGACGCGCTGCCGATGTCCGAGGCGAACGAGTTCCCCTACCGCTCGCAGGTGCCGGGCCGCATGCACGCCTGCGGCCATGACGGGCATACGGCGATGCTGCTCGGCGCCGCCCGCTACCTCGCCGAGACGCGCAATTTCGACGGCACCGTGCACTTCATCTTCCAGCCCGCCGAGGAGCACGGCGGCGGCGGCGGCGTGATGGTGCAGGAGGGGCTGTTCGACCGCTTCCCCTGCGACATGGTGTTCGCCGCCCACAACGACCCGTCGCTGCCGCTGGGGCAGATGACGGCGGTGGCCGGCGCCATCACCGCCATCGCCGACGACTTCAGCATCCGCGTGCTGGGCCGCGGCGGCCACGCGGCGCGGCCGCAATTGGCGGTCGACCCCGTGGTGATCGGCAGCCACATCGTGCTGGCACTGCAATCGTTGGTGTCGCGCCGGGTCGACCCGCTGGCGAGCGCCGTGGTGTCGACCTGCGTGTTCAACGCCGGCACCGTGACCAACGTCATCCCGGCGGAGGCGACGCTCGCCGGCACCGTCCGCAGCTTCGACGCCACCGTTCGCGACACGCTGGAGCGGTTGTTGCGCGAGGTCGCGACCCACACCGCGCGCGCCCATGGCGGCGAGGCGGTGGTCGAGTATGAGCGCGGCTACCCCGGCGTCGTCAACGACCCGGACGCCACCGACCGCGCCGCCCGCGCCGCCACCCGGCTGCTGGGCGAGGGCCGGGTGATCCGCGAACTGCCGCCGAGCGCCGGGGCGGAGGACTTCGCCTTCATGGCGGCGGCCATCCCTGCCTGCTTCGTGCGCATCGGCATGGCGGACGGCGAGCGCGGGTCGCAGCCGATCCATACCGTGCGCTACGACTTCAACGACGACGCGCTGCCGGTGGGCGCGTCGTACTGGGCGACGCTGGTGGAGCAGGAGCTGGCGAGTGACTAGCTTCAGCTTCCTGCACGCCGCCGACCTGCACCTCGACAGCCCGTTGCGCGGGCTGGAGGCGGACGCGCCTGCCGACCTGATCCGCGGCGCGGCGCGGCGGGCGCTGGTGAACCTGGTCGACCTGGCGCTGCGCGAGAAGGTGGCGTTCGTGCTGCTGGCCGGCGACCTGTATGACGGCGACTGGGAGGACTACCGCACCGGGCATTTCCTGATCGAGCAGGTCGGCCGCCTGACCCGGGCCGGCATCTTCGTCTACGGCATCTGCGGCAACCATGACGCGCAGAGCGTGCTGACCCGCTCGCTGCCCTGGCCCGAGGGCGCCCGCATGTTCGACACGGCCGCCGCGCACAGCCTGCGCGTGCCCGGGCTGGACGTGGTGATCCACGGCCAGGGCTTCCCGGAGCGGGCGTGCCGGGCCAACATCGCCCGCGACTACCCGGGACGCACGTCGGGCATGTTGAACATCGGCCTGTTGCATACGGCGTGCGGGTCCGGTGCGCACGAGAACTACGCGCCTTGCACCGTCGAGCAGCTGGCCGGGCACGGCTACGACTATTGGGCGCTGGGCCACGTGCACACCCGGGCGGAACTGCACCCGCACCCCGCCTGGGTGGTGTTCCCCGGCAACCTGCAGGGCCGCCACATCAACGAGGCGGGGCCGAAAGGGGCCACCCTGGTCCGCGTCGACGGCCCCCTGCTGACGCCGCGGCACCACACGCTGGACGTGCTGCGCTGGCACCGGGCGTCCGTGGACCTGGCGGGCGTCGGCTCGGCGGAGGCGATGGGCGCCCGGGTGCGGGAGGCGCTGATCGCGGCGTCCGCGGCCGCCGATGGCCGTATGCTGGCCGTGCGGGTGGCGCTTCAGGGCGAGACGCCGCTGCACGCCGGGCTGGCGCGCGATCCGGATGCGACGCGGGAGGCGGTGCGCGCCGAGGCGATCGGCCTGGGGTTCGGCGACGCGCTGTGGCTGGAGAAGGTCGAGATCGCCACCCGCGCGCCTGTGGACCGCAGCGAGCTGCCGCCCCGCTCGGACGCGATGGAGACGCTGGTGCAGGCGATCCATGGCCAGGCCGATGGCGGCGCGGCGGCCGAGTACGCGCGGCACATGCTGAACCACGTGCCCCGGCTGCGGCAGGCGCTGGGCGAGGGCCACATGGCGGTGCGCGCCGCCGCCGCCGACCTGCCGCCGGAGCTGATGCAGCGCGCCCGCGACCTCCTGCTGGCGATGCTGGACGAGGGCTGACCGCGTGCGGCTGAGCGAGCTGAGCCTGCAGAAATACGGCAACTTCGCCGCGCTGGACCTGGCGTTCGGCACGGGCGCCGGCTGCATCGAGCTGGTGGTGGCGCCCAACGGCACCGGCAAATCGGTGTTGCGGCAGGCGATCTGCGAGCTGCTGTTCGGCATGCACCCGCAGACTCCCATGGGCTTCCGCTTCGGCTACGACGGCATGCGCATCCGGGCGCAGGCGGCGGCCGACGGCGAGAGCTTCGGCTTCGTGCGCCGCAAGGGCCGGCTGAACACGCTGACCGACCCGGCTGGCGCCCCGGCCAGCCCCCGCCTGCTGGCGCGCCTGCCGCATGACCGCGACCGCGCCCGGCTGGAACGGCTGTTCGCGCTCGACTCGGCGCAATTGGTCGAAGGCGGTCAGGCGCTGTTGCGCAGCGGCGGCGACCTGGCGGATGCGCTGCTGTCCGGCGCCGGCGAGCTGCGGCCCGCGCGCGAGCTGATCGCCGTGCTGCGGGCGCGGCGCGATGCCGTGGCGTCGATGCGCAAAAGCGGGCGGGTGCCGTTCCACGAGGCGGCGGAGGCGCTGAAGGCGGCGCAGTTGCGCCTGGCCGCCGGGCTGGTCCGCCCGCAGGAATGGGACGCCAAGCGACAGCAGCAGGAAGTCGCCACCATCGGCCGCGCCGAGGCGAATGCGTGCGCGCAGGCCGCGGCGGCGACGGTGGCGCGGCTGCAGCGCGTGCGCGGCACCCGGCGGCATCTCGACGCGCTGAACCAGGCCAACGCGTGGCTGCAAGCGAATCCTGACGCCCCCGTGCTGCCGCCTGGCCTGGCCGAGCGGTTCGCCGCCACCCAGCAGCAGGTTGCCAGCGCGCAGGCCGACCATGCCGTGCAGCAGCGCCGGTGGGCGGGGCTGTCGGCGCAATGCGCGGCCTTGGCGATCGACGCGCCGGCGCTGGCGGAGGAAGCCGCCATCGCCGCGCTGGCGGAGGAACGTGGCCGCGCCCGCCAATCCCGCAACGACATCCCGTTGGTGGGGGTCGACCTGGAGGCGTCGCAAGCTGTGATCGCCGGGCTGCTGCGGCAGCTCGGCAGCGCCCGTGACCCGGCGGACGCCGCCAACGAAATCCGCCCGCTCGCGGACATCGAGGCGGCGCGCCGGCTGATCCTGCGCCATGCCGGGCTGGCGGCCGTGATGGATGGCCCGGCCACGGCCGCCCGGCTGCACCGCAGCATCGCCGATGCGGAGGCGGCACTCGCGGCGTTGCCGCCGCCGTCGCGGACGGAGGCAGTCGAGGCCCTGGTCATGGAGATCACCGCCGAGGGCATGCCCGCCGCCATGGCGGACCGGGCGCGTCGCGCGGACGTCGAGGCCGCCGAGACCCTGCGTGGGGCGCTGGCCAGGGTGCCTGGCTGGGGTCAAGGTCACAACGCCTTGTTGGCGATGCCCACGCCGGGAGAGGCGGAGCTGAGCCGCCTCGACCATGCCGTGCAGTCTGCGACGGGCGTGTGGCAGCAGGCCGTCCGGCAGCGCGATCGCGGGGCGGCCGACCTAAGACAGCGGCAGGGCCTGCTGGCGGAGCAAACCGCCGGCAGCCCGCCGCCCGACCGCGCCGCCGTGCTGGACGCCCGCGGGGTCCGCGACAAGGGCTGGCGGATCATCCACGCCAGGCTGGGTGGCCAGCTGGTCGATCCCGCCGTCGAACAGGATTTCACGGACGGCCACGACCTGTCGCTGGCCTACGTCGCCGCCATGGCCAAGGCCGACGCCATCGCCGACCGCCGCGCCGACGAGATGGAACGGCTGCAGCGGATCGTCCAGTTGACCGACGCCGTGGCCGAAGCGGCGCGGCAGGCCGCCGACGCGCAGCGTGAGCATGACGCCGCCCTGCGAGCCATGCAGCAGGCGCAGGCAGCGTGGGCGGCCGCCTGCGCCGGCATTGGCCTGCCGGCGGGCGCCGGGCTGGCGGAGGCGCGGGCGTTCCTGGCCGCGCGGTCGCAGGTGATCGACGCCGCCGGGCTGCAAGGCCGGGCCGCCGCCGAGCTGGCCGCCATCGAGCAGCGCCACGCGGACTGGTCCCGCCGGCTGGCCGAGGCTCTCGACGGCCCTGACGACAGGCTTGATGCCCAACTGAGCGCGGCCCAGCTGCTGCTGCAGCGCGCCGCGGCGGCCGTGACGCGGCGCGCCACCCACCAGGGCATGCTGCTGGCCGCTCGATCCTCCCTGCGCGACCATGAAGCCACGGTGCAGGAGGCCCAGCAGCGCCTGGACGAGTGGTCGGCGGAGTGGGAAGCGGCGCTGGCCCGGCTCGGCCGCGCGCCCGGCGAGGCGCCGCAGACCGTCGGCCCCGTGCTCGACCTGCTGATCCGGCTGGAGGCGGAGATCGCCACGACGGACAGCCTCAAGGCGCGGGTGGCCAAGATGCAGGCCCAGTTGCAGGGCTTCGACACCGCGACGGCCGCCCTGCGCCAACGCCTGGCGGAACCCGTCGGCGACACCATCGCGACCGTCGAAGCGGCGATGCGGCGGCTCGACGTGGCGCGGGCGCAGGACAGCCGGGCCGGCACCCTGCGCGAACAGCTGGCGGCGGCGGCGGCGGACCTGCATCGCGCGGCGGAACAGGAGCAGGCGGCGGCGCGGGCGGTCGATGACGTGCTGCGGCTCGCCGAGGCCACGGACGCAGCCGACGCCGGCCGCCGCATCGCCCTGTCCGCCGAGCGCACCGCGCACGCCGAGGCGCGGCAGGCAGCGCTG
>CAXSFF010000231.1:0-5936 GCA_964236035.1 uncultured Acetobacteraceae bacterium | reverse complement strand
CTGGTCGGCGGCCTGGGCACGGCGCCCGGCGCCAACATCGGCGAGAAGGCGGCGATCTTCGAGGCGGTGCACGGCTCGGCCCCCGACATCGCCGGCCGCGGCATCGCCAACCCACTGGCGCTGATGCAGGCCGCGGCGCTGATGCTGGACCACACGGACAAGATGGAGGACGCCAAGCGCCTGCGCAGCGCGATCGACGCGGTGCTGCTCGACAAGGCGACCCGCACCGGCGACCTCGGCGGCACCGCCAACACGCAGCAGTTCACCCAGGCGATCGTCGACCGGCTGAAGTGATCTCGCCCACTCGAGTCCCGTCATTGCGAGCCGCCGCTTGGCGGCGCGGCAACCCAGGGCCGCGCGCCGGATGCTCGTCGCGCGGCCCTGGGTTGCTTCGTCGCAAGCGCTCCTCGCAATGACGGCTGTAGGGTTGGCCTAAGCCGTCGCCTTCCTGATCACGCCCAGGTAGCGCGACAGCAGCGCTTCGTCGGCGGCGGTGGCGGCGCTGGTCCCTTGGTGCACGACCGCGCCGCGCTCCAGGATCACCGCCTGGTCGGTGACGCCCAGCACCTTGTGCGCGTGCTGCTCCACGATCAGCGCCGAAATATCGCCGCCGCCGATGATCCGTTGCAGCGCGGCCAGCAGCTCCTCGACGATGATCGGCGCCAGGCCCTCGGTCGGCTCGTCCAACAGCAGCAGGGTGGGGTTGAGCACCAGCGCGCGGCCAATCGCCAGCATCTGCTGCTCGCCGCCGCTGAGCTGGTTGCCGAGATTGCCGCGGCGCTCGCGCAAGCGCGGGAACATCGCGTAGACCCTCGCCACGTCCCACGCGCCCGGGCGCGCGACGCAGGTCATGTTCTCCTCGATGGTCAGCGAGCGGAAGATGTTGCGCTCCTGCGGCACCCAGCCGATGCCGGCCTGCGCGCGCTGGTCCGGACGCAGGCGGGTGATGTCGCGGCCACCGACGGCGATGGTGCCGCCGCGATGCCGGGTCACGCCGACGATGCTGTTCAGCAGGGTGGTCTTGCCCATGCCGTTGCGGCCCAGCACCGCCAGCGACTCGCCTTGCCGCAATGTCAGGGAAACGCCGCGCAGCACCACGGCGCCGCCATAGCCGGCGGACAGTTCCTCGATCCGCAGGATGTCAGCCATGGTCTGCAGTCCCGAGATAGACGGCGCGCACCGCCGGGTCGGTGGCGATCTCGGCGGCGCTGCCCTCGGTCAGCACGCCGCCATGGACCAGCACGGAGATGCGGCCAGCGAAGCGGAACACCAGGTCCATGTCGTGCTCGATCAGCAGCACCGTCACTTCGGCGGGCAGGGCGGCGATGCCGGCCAAAATTTCGTCGCGCTCGCCCTCCGGCACCCCGGCGGCGGGTTCGTCCAGCAGCAGCACGCGCGGGCCGCAGGCGATGGCGACGGCGATCTCCAGCAGGCGCTGGCGGCCGTACGGCAACGATGCCGTGCGCGCCGACATCACGTCGATCAGGCTGTAGCGTTCCAGGATGGCGACGCTCTCGTCCACCACGCGCGGATCAGCGCCGAGGCGACGCCAGAAACCGCCTGCCGTGCCCAGCCGCCGCGACACCGCCAGCGCCACGGATTGCAGCGGCGTCAGCGCGGGGAACAGCTGGTTGATCTGGAACGTGCGCACCAGGCCGCGCTGCACCCGCTCGTCGCGGCCCATGCGGGTGATGTCGACGCCGTCCAGCGTGATCGACCCGGCGGTAGGGGCCAGCACGCCGGTCAGCAGGTTGATCAGCGTGGTCTTGCCCGCGCCGTTGGGGCCGATCAGCGCCTGCCGCGCGCCTTGCTCCAGCCGCAGCGAGACGTCGTTGGTCGCCACCAGGCCACCGAACATCTTGCGCAGGCCGACGGTCTCCAGCGCCGCGGTCATGCCGGGCGCAGGCGGCGCCACAGCAGCAGCGGCCAGGCGGCGAAGCGCTCGCGGCCGACCACCACCAACAGCACCAGGAACAGCCCGATCCAGAACTCCCAATATTGCGGCGTGAGGTTGGCCAGCCAGTCCTGCACCAGCTTGAACAGTACGGCGCCGATCATGCCGCCGTACAGGTAGCCGGTGCCGCCGATCACCAGGATCAGCATGATGTCTGCCGAGCGGTGGAACGCCAGCACGTCGAGCGACACGAACTGCGTCGTCTGCGCCAGCAACGCCCCGGCGATCCCGGCATAGGCCGCGCCGATGGCATATGCCCCGACCAGCCGGCCGTTGACGCCGATGCCGATCGCCGAGGCCCGCAGCGGGTTGCCCGCCACCGCCCGCACCGACAGGCCGTACGGCGAGGCCACCAGCCGCCGCGCCACCAGGAACAGCACGAACAGCACGGCCAGGCTGTAGGCGTAGGCGACGCTGCCGAAGATGTCGAACTCGAACAGGCCGAGCAGCGGCGTCATCGCGATCCCCTGCAGCCCGTCGGCGCCGCCGGTGATGCCGGACAGCTTGTTGGCCAGCTCGAACAGCACCAGCGACACGCTCAGCGTCACCATGATGCGGGTGAGGTCGGAGCCGCGCAGCACCAGCAGGCTGCTGGCCAGCCCCACCGCCAGCGAGACGCACCCGGCCACCGCCAGCCCCAGCAGCGGGTCGCCGTAGCCGGCCGTCGCCAGCAACCCGGCGGCGTACGCGCCGAGGCCGAAGAACGCGGCGTGGCCCAGCGAGACGATGCCGCCGTAGCCCAGCACCAGGTCCAGCGACAGCGCGAACAGCGCCGTGACCGCAATGTCGTTCAACAGGAGGTACTGGTCCGGCAGCAGCCACCAACAGGCGACGGCCGCGATCCAGAACGCGAACTCCGCCGGCCGCCAGCGCGCCGCCGCGGTGAGCGCCTTGCGGGCAGCGTCGGCGTCCGTCATGCGCGGGCGAACAACCCTTGCGGGCGCCAGACCAGCATCACCAGCATCACCGTGTAGATGACGAAGGCGCCGAGTTCGGGCACGTAGTACTTGCCGGCCACGTCCGCCAGGCCGAGCAGCAGCGCCGCCACGAACGGCCCGGCGATGCCCGACCCGCCGCCCACCGTCACCACGATCAGGAAGTACACCATGAACTTCAGCGGGAACCCCGGGTCCATGCCCAGGATCTCCGCCCCCAGCGCGCCGCCCAGCCCCGCCAGCCCGGAGCCGACCGCGAAGGTGATGGCGAACACGGAGCCCACGTTGATGCCCAACCCACGCGCCACGCGCGGATCGTCCACGGCGGCGCGCAGGCGGCTGCCGAAGCGGGTGCGGGTGAGGATCAGGTGCAGCCCCACCGCCAGCACGCCACAGACGGCGATGATGAACAGGCGGTAGGCGCCGACGCTGACGCCGGCCACCGCGAACCGCGCGTTGAGCCAGGCGGGCAGCTCGATGAACTGCTGCTGCGAGCCTTGGGTGTAGTCCACGACCGCCATCGCCATGAACACCAAGCCGATGCTGAACAACACCTGGTCGAGATGGCTGCGGGTGTAGACGCGGGAGTACAGCAGCCGCTCCATGACCAGGCCAAGCGCCGCCGCGGCGCAGAACGCGAGCGGCAGCGCCGCCAGGAACGGCACGCCGGCGCGGTTGACCAGGATCACCGCCGCGTAGCCGCCCGCCATCGCGAACGCGCCGTGCGCCAGGTTGATGAAGTTCATCACCCCGAGCGTCACCGACAGGCCACACGACAGGATGAACAGCAGCATCCCGTACGCCACGCCGTCGAACAGGATGGTCAGCATGACCCATACCCGTCATTGCGAGGAGCGCTTGCGACGAAGCAACCCAGGGGCGACACGGCAGAAATCCGGCGCGCGGCCCTGGGTCGCCACGCCGAAGCCGGCTCGCGATGACGGGTGAGGATCACGCGGCTACTTGGCGGCCCTGGCCGGGTCGTGCACGGCGTCGAACGTGGCGAACTCCACGTTGTACAGCTCGCCGCCGACCCGTTCGACCTTGCGGATGTAGATGTCCTGCACGATGTCGCGCGTCGCCGGGTCGATGCTGACGGGGCCGCGCGGGCTGTCCCAATGCGCGCCCTTCATCGCCTCCAGCAACGCGGGGCCGGCGGAGTCGCCCTTGGTCTGCTCCAGCGCCTGGTAGATCAGCGCCATGCCGTCATAGCCGAAGCAGGCGACGAAGTTCGGCCGCAGGTTGTCGTTGGCCTTGCGGAAATCGGTGACGAAGACCTGGTTCAGCGCCGATTTATGGTCGGTCGAATACGGCCCGGCGGTGATCATGCCCTGCACCACGTCGCCCATGCCGTTGAGCTGGTCGTCGTCGGTCACGTCGCCGGTGCCGATGAAGCGGATGCCGCTCTTGTCCATGCCGCGCTCGACGAACTGCCGCACCAGCGCGCCGCCGGCACCGCTCGGCACGAACGCGAACAGCGCGTCGGGCGACAGGTCGCGCACGCGTTGCAGGAACGGCGCGAAATCCGGGTTGGCCAGCGGCACGCGCAGGCTGGCGAGCACCTCGCCGCCGCCCTGCCTGAAGCGTTCGGTGAACCACTTCTCGGAGTCGACGCCGGGTCCGTAATCCGACACCAGGGTGACGACCTTGTGGATGCCGTCCTTGATGGCCCAGTCGGCCAGGATCACCGAGGGCTGGCCGATGGTCTGCGACACCCGCACGGCGTAGGGCGAGGCGTCGACGACGCTCGAGGTGGCCGCCACCATGACGACCATCGGCACCTTGGCCTGGGTCGCGACGGGCGCCGCCGCGAACGCCAGCGGGGTCAGCCCGAAGCCGGCCAGCACGGCCACCTTGTCGCGCACCACCAGCTCCTGGGCGATGCGCCGGGTGTTGTCCGGGATGCCGGCGTCGTCGCGCACGATCAGCTCGACCGGCCGGTTCGCCACGATGGCGCCGTGCTGCTGCATGTACAGCCTGGCCGCTGCCTGCAACTGCACGCCCGTCGATTGCACGGCGCCGGTCAGCGGCAAAATCAGTCCGATCTTCACCGGATTGCCGTCCGCAGCCCGCGCCGCCGCCGGCAGCATCAGGCCCATGCCGGCGCCCAGCAACGCGCCGCGGCGCCCCAATGTCATGGCCATGCCAGCAATCCTCCCCCGCGCGAGCCGGTTGTCCCCGGCCCGCTATGCGCCCTTTTGCGACGCCTCGCGCATCGCGTCCAGCCATGTTCCGGGGCTGAGGCTCATGGCACGAACACCAGGCCCGACATCAGCTTGCGCGCCGTACGCAGCAGCGCCGCCCGCCGCACCACCGTCTCCGCGCCGGAGCCCGACACCGCCAGCTCCACCGTGAAGAACCCGGTCGGGTGCTCCACGTCGAACACCTCGCCGTTCGGGCGGGCCATCGCCGCCGCCACCGACCCCGTCATGCCGCACGCCGTCGCCACGCTGACGGCGCCCAGCACGCCGATCGCCTTGTGCACGCGCTTGGGGATGAAGTTGCGGGTGCAGATCGCGCCGCCGTGCCGCGGCGGCGCCACCAGGCACATCTTCGGCACCGTCTTGCCGGCGACATCGCCCAGCCGCATCGCGCGCCCGGCCAGCAGCCGGATCGCCTCGACCCGCCGCTTCAGCTCCGTGTCCGCCTCCAGCTCGGCCGGGCTTTCATAGCCCGTGCAGCCAAGATCACCCGCCGCCATCACCACCACGGGCATGCCGTTGTCGACGCAGGTCGCGGCGACCCCGTCGAACACGTCGCGCACGTTCCCCGTCGGCAGCAGCACGCCGCAGCTCGACCCGGCGATGTCCGCGAACGCCAGCGGGATCGGCGCCGCCGTCCCGGGCACGCCGTCGATCCGCGCCGACCCGGCGTATTCCACCACGCCGCCCGGCGTCTGGATGGTCGCCGTGGCGAGGCTCGCCGTGTTCAGCATGTGGATGCGCACGTCGGTCGTGCCGTCGCGCGCCTCCACCAGCCCGGCCTCGATCGCGAACGGCCCGACCGCCGCCAGCAGGTTGCCGCAGTTCTGCGACGGGTCGATCCGC
>CAXSFF010000230.1:0-5943 GCA_964236035.1 uncultured Acetobacteraceae bacterium | reverse complement strand
GACGAGGCCTGCAACGGCTGCACCGGGCCGGGGAGCGGACGGATCACGAAGCCGGTGCTGGCTGCGGCAGCCGAAGGCAGCGGCTGGGTATGGACGGCGACGGGAACGAGCAGCAGCACGATCGCGGCCGCTGCGCCCGCCAGCCGTCTGCGGCCAGTGCCCGGCGAACCGGCGGAGGGGCTCCCACCCTTGTCGCCGGGCCTGAATAGGCCGCTGACGCTCACCAGCACGCGGTACAGGCTGGTGAGCGGACGATCCAGCGGGTAGGCCGACCAGTCGATCCAGGCGTCGGCGCGGCCGAACACCACGTGCACCACGGCCGCCTCCTCGGCCAGGCTGGTCGGCTGCCAACTCACCTGCAGCAGGCGTTCGTCCCAGCGGATCAGCTGGGCGGGCAGCATCACGGGTTCGCCGCCGATCATGAACTCGAACTGCACCAGAGAACCATCGACGACGCCGGGCGGGCGGGCGGCGGTGACGCCGCCGCCGCCCTGCGACAGGTCCTGGGTGATGCCGGCGACGGCGCGGCCATCCGGCAGGCAGATCGACACGGGGACGGCGGCGCGCACCCGGGCGCGGCTGCGCATCTGCCGCTTCTCGCGGCCGACCGCCAGCGCCGCCATCACCACCAGCAGGCTGATGCTGCCCCAGATCGTGTTGAGCAGCAGCGCCTGGAAGGTGAGCTGCTCCGTCTGGACGAAGATCATGCTGTACAGGCCGATGGTCACCCCGATGGCCAGGAGGAAGGCCAGCACCAGGTTCGGGTACACGGCGCCCAGGTCGAAGTAGCCGTTCTCCAGCAGGCCGCCCTTGTTGGTCACGTTGAACTTGCCGCGCTTGGGCTGCAGCAGGGTGACGATGCTGACCCGCACCAGGAACAGCGCCAGCACGGTCTCGTAGATCTCGCTCCAGAACGAGTGGCGGTTGTTGCGCATCAGGCGGGAGTTGGTGGCGACCGAGTGGAAGATGTGCGGCAGCGCATACGCCACGATCGCCAGCGGCGAGGCGGCGATCACGTTGATCCCCAGCAGCAGGAACGCCAGCGGCGCCGTCAGGAACACCACGCGCGGCACGGCGAACAGGTAGTGGATCAGCGCCTGCAGGTAGCACACGCGCTGGCCGAAGGTCAGCCCGGGGCCGAACAGCGGGTTGTCGATGCGGAAGATCTGGATCATGCCCCGCGCCCAGCGGGTGCGCTGGCCGATGTGCAGGATCAGCCGCTCCGTCGCCAGCCCCGCCGCCAGCGGCAGCCGCAAATAGGCGCTGTCCCAGCCGCGGCGGTGCAGCTTCAGCATGGTGTGCGCGTCCTCGGTCACCGTCTCGACCGCGAAGCCGTCGATCTCCTCCAGCGCCGCCCGCCGGATCACAGCGCAGGAGCCGCAGAAGAAGGTGGCGTTCCAGTAGTCGTTGGCGTCCTGCACCAGGCCGTAGAACATGTTGCCCTCGCTCGGCACCCGGGTGCCGGCGCGCAGGTTCCGCTGGAACGGGTCGGGCGAGTAGAAATGGTGCGGCGTCTGCACCATCGCGTTGCGCGGCTCGTACACCATCCAGCCCATCGTCATCTGCAGGAAGGCGCGGGTGGGGATGTGGTCGCAATCGAACACGGCGACGAACTCGCCCTCCGTCATCGACAGCGCATGGTTGAGGTTGCCGGCCTTGGCATGGGCGTTGTCGGCCCGGGCGATGTAGCCGATGCCGCACTCCAGCGCGAAATCGCGGAACTCGTCGCGCCGGCCGTCGTCGAGCAGGTAGATGCGCAGCTTCTCGGGCGGCCAGTCGATCCCCATGGCGCCCAGCACGGTCGCGCGCACGATCGACATCGGCTCGTTGTAGGTGGGGATGTAGACGTCCACCGAGGGCCAGGCCGCCACGTCGTCCGGCAGCGGGATCGGCTTGCGCTCCAGCGGCCACAGCGTCTGAATGTAGCCGAGCACGAGCACCAGGATCGCGTACAGCTCCGCCAACGCCAGCCCGGCGCCCAGCAGCAGATCGGGCGCGCTGGCGAAATCCAGCGTCTCGGTGATGCGCCAGTAGATGTAGCGCAGCGAGGTCGCCAGCGACAGCATCACCAGGAACACGGAGATGCCGCGCCCCTTGAACCGGTTGGCGACCAGGAACACCACGAACGCGCCGACCGCCAGGATGGCCTGCTGCCGGGCCCCCAGCGACACCGTGGCCACCGCAAGCAGCAGCGCCATGCCCAGCAGGCCGCAGACGGCGTCGAGCAGCCGGCTGGCAAGGCTGCTGTGCGGCACCCCCTGCCAACGCACCTGCCGAACTCGGTCCGTCTCGCCCATGCCAAATCCCATTAAGAAAGCTTTAGCACACATGCGAAAGCGTGTCTTGGATGCGGCAGTTCGGGCAAGATCGCCATGATTGAGACGCCGCCGGATGGATCACGCGCAACATGAGGCGTGTTTGTTGCATTAAAGCAACGCTACGGCCCGCTGACACCCATTGGCCCGTTGCAACGCGCAGGGTTCAGCAGGCGCGAAGGGCGCGGCCGGCTTCAGCCCTGCCGGAAGATCTCCGGCGTGGCCTGCAGGGCGCGGGGCGCACCCGGCGGAGCGCTCGCCAACAGCGCGAACACCTCGGCCAAGGTGCGGCCAGGAATGCTTCGCACCAATGGATCGGCCGCCAGGGGCCGCCTCGCCGCAAGACCGGCTGGCGGGGCAGCGACGGGTGACAGCCTCGATACCGGCGAGGGTGCCACAGGCGCAGCGCGTGTCGGCTCGGCCGGCGGCGCCCACTCGGCCAACGATCGCGGCGGCCTGCTTGGCGCGGCGGCAGCCTGCCTGGAGACCGATTGCGGCGCGTCCTGGTCGGACGGCCGCTCGACTGCCGCCTGGCCTGGTTCCGCGTTGGACGGCAGCGGCGCCGGGGTGGCCATGTCGCGGCGAGGCGTCACGATCGCCGCCATGCGTCCCGACGACTGGCCGAAGCTGCGATAGCGGATCGATGGCGCCCCGAACGCGGCCAGCGCCTTGGTCACGTCCGCGTCATCTGCCACCATCGCACCCTCCTCGTTGGTCATGCCACAAGGGCGGTCTCGCCCACGGCCATGTGAGCCAGCAGGATCAGACCGGCAGAGTAATAGTCCTTGGCGCTTTTAACAAACGGTATCGTGCAGGGTTGACTGGAGTTGGCGCGCAACGCCACTGCGGCCACCGCCTGGAACCCCGGCGGGGCGGCATACGGCGCCGTTTCCTGGGTGCGCAGATCGACCCACGCCGGCGGCAGCGAACGGTTCGCCAGCCAGAAGCCGCGGAACGCGTCCAGCGCGGGCGCCGCCGGCAGGTTGGCCCAGGCGAGATGCAGCGGCACCCGGATGGCGTCATAGGAGAACCGGGTCGGCCAGCCCGGCGCCACCGACAGCGCACCGGTCCGGCGCTCGACGCGCAACCAGTCCGGCGGCAGCATCCAACGGCCGAAGCGCCCCTCCAGCGCCATGGCCAGGCCGTCCTGTTGCAGCTGCTGCCACAACGGCGACGGCGCCACCGCGGCCAGGTCGGGAAACAGGGCGAACGCATAGTACGACGGGTTCACCGTGATCGCGTCGGATTTCTCGAACCCGGCGGCGGCGGGCAGCAATACCGCCCACGCCCCGGCATGGCGCACCAGTCCCAGGATGTCGCGCCCGATCCGTGCGGCGGCGGCGGCATAGTCGGGCCGGTTCCAGCGCACGGCGGCGCGGGCCAGCGCCGCCGCGATGAACAGGTCCCCGTCGGTGGCGTTGTTCATGTCGGCCACGGGGTTGGGATCGGTCGGGCGATAGCGCCAGGCATGCAGCGCATCGGACCGGCATTGCAGGTTCTGCCGGGTCCACGCCAAGATGGTGGCGAACATCTGCGGGTCGTCGGCAGCCTGAGCCGCCATCAGGCCCCAGCCCTGCCCCTCGCTGTGGGAAGCGTGGGCATTCGCCGTGTCGATCACCCGGCCGTCCGCGTTGATGTAGCCGTCGCGGAAAGCCAGCCATTCCTGACGCATGACCGGGGCATATTGGACCGGATGCGGCGGAGCCAGGACGGGCAGCTCCGGCGCAACCGCGCCGGCCGGCCGCGATGGCGCCCCGGCGCCCCAGTTCGGCGCGAACTGCGACGCCGCGGCCAGGCTTGCCGTCGTCAGACCCATGCCGCCCAGGAAGCGGCGGCGTCCCAGGCCGCCGCGAGGTGCCGGCCCGCGCCCGTCGCATGACAGCGCAGAGAGCGCAGAATCGACGGGTGCAGACATTTTGCTCTCCTGCAAGCCGCTCACAGGAGGCATCCGCCCGTGCGCAAGCTTTGACGGACAGCGGGATTTTCTCACTTCCTGCGTACGAATCTCGCACGAAGAGATTAACGTCAGGTTTCCATGTGGCGCCCCGACTGCTCCTCCTCCCTTTGCGGGAGGAGGAGTCGCCACGACAGCCGCCGTGCAACGCAGGGATCAGCCGATATCGTGAGCTGCCGTCAGGCGGCGATCATGGCCGAAGGACCAGCCCTCGGCACAAGGCAGGCCCGCTAAGGAAGGATCGGCTCGCCGCCGGCCACCAGGGTGCGCGTGCCGGCCCCGGCATCGATGCGGCCCCAGGCGATGCGGCCCGGCGTGCCGCACAGGCTGCATACGGGGTGCCAGGCCGTATGGGCGCCGCCGCACTGGCCGCACCGCCATACCGTGTCCGGCTCGGCCGCCGCCGCCTGTTGCAGCGCCTCGGCCTCGGCGTCCGCGTTGTTCGTCGCCCGCGCGATCTCGCCCGCCAGCATCCATACGCGGTGCTCCACCAGGCCGGCGGCGCGGGCTGCCGCCAGGTGCTGCAGCGCCTGCTCGCCGTTACCGGCGTCCAGGTGCGCCCGTGCCAGCAACAGCTCGCCCTCGGCCTGGCCCGGCGACGGCTTCACCAGCCACTCGGCCCGGCGCAGCCGCGCGGCCGGGTCGGCATCGTTCGCCATCGAAGCCGCGGCCAGGTCGGGATGCGGCTTGCGGCCCCAACTTGTGCGCAACACCTCCTGCGCACGCGATTCGCGGCCGGCCTCGCGCAGCCGCCGGGCATAGGCGAGAGCCGCCGGCGTGAAGGCCGGGTCGATGTCCCAGGCGCGCTTGGCCAGGCGGCGGGCCTCGGCAGGGTCGGCCTCGGCATCCGCCGCCGCGGATGCCAAGGCGGCGCGGGTATCGCTGGCGGGCGACAGCGCCAGCGCCTCCTTCCAGTTGCCGGCGCGGATGGCGAGGTTGGCGCGCTCGGTCTGCAACCAGGCGGCGCCGGGGTTTGCCGCCTCGGCCTGCCGCGCCAGGTCGGTGGCGCGGTCGACGTTCCCGTTCGCTACAGCCTGTTGCAGCAAGCCGCGCAGTCCCAAGAAGGCGGCGTCGTCGCGCGCCGCCAGCAGCTTGAACGCGGCCTCGGCCCGCTCGGGCTGACCGGCCTGTCGCCCGGCATAGGCGGCGAACAGCAGCGTCTGCGGCGTGTCGCCCAGCAGCTTGCGGCTGCGCTCCGCCTCACGCTGGGCCGCCGCCGCGTCGCCGCCGGCCAGCGCGATCAGGGTGCGGGTCACGGCGGCCTCGCCGTTGCGGCGGTTGCGCTCGCTCCGCATGCGGGCGCTGCGCCCAGGCAGGCGCAGCAGCCCCGCCAACAGCCGCACCAGCACATACAGCACGATGAACAGCACGATCACGGCCAGCAGCGCGACGGGGGTCGGCGCGCCGAGCGTGGTGTCGCCGATCTGCGCGCTCACGCTGCCGGGCAGGTGCATCATCCACCAGGCGGCGGCGATCACCACCGCCGCCAGGACGAGGAACTTGATGGCGGTCCACATCAGCTGTGCGCCATCGTCACCAGCGCGGCGCGCGCATCGAGCAGGGACTGCGCCTGTTGCCGCCATGGCTGCATCGCCGCCGCCGCCGGCCCCGCCAACTGGTCGAGGGTGTGCAGCGTGCCGGCCAGGTCGCCGGCATCAACCTGCTCCTGCGCAT
>CAXSFF010000229.1:0-5946 GCA_964236035.1 uncultured Acetobacteraceae bacterium | reverse complement strand
GACCGACTCCATCATGGAGTTGACGTGGCCCGGCGTGCCCGTCACCGCCTGCGCCAGCATGCGGCCGTGCAGGTCGAACACGCCGGCGGACAGGTCGCCCGCCTCGCGCACGGTGGTGGAGAACGCGGTGCGGATCATGGTCTGCGCCTGCTCCTCCACCACGGCGATCAGGCGGTTCCACAGCAGGCCGTAGGTGAGCGCGTTCATGCGTCGGTGTCCCGGACCAGGATGATGGCGCCGCCCGCGTCGATCGTGGCGGACCAGGTGATGCCGACCAAGGTGGAGGTTTCGTCCTCCGCGATGATCGCCGGGCCGTGCAGTGTCGTGCCGGCAGACAACGCGGCGCGGTCGTGCACTGGCCAGTCCGCCAGCGCGCCCGTGGCGGGATCGCGCACCGGCTGGAAGCGTGGCGCGGCGACGTTCCGGGCGATGCGCGGCGGGTCAGCGACGGTGACGGCGTTTGTGGCGACGGCGACGGCGTAGCTGATCACCTCCACGTCGGAGCCGGGGACAGGGCGGTCGTAGAAGCGGGCGTACTCGGCGTCGAAGGCGGTGCGGATCGCGGCGGCTGGCGGCAACGCACCGTCGGGCAGCCGCACGGCGATCTCGTGGCCTTGGCCGACGTAGCGCATGAACGCCGTGCGGGTGGTGTGGACGGGGGCGCCGAAGCGGCCGGGTTCGACCACCACCATCGCCTCCGCCGCCATGTCGGCCAGCAGGGCGTTGACGGCGGCGACGTCCAGGCTGCCGAGGCGGCCATAGCGGCTGCGCACCACCTCGTAGCCGACCGGCGCGCGCAGGAAGCCGATGGCGCTGCCGACGCCGGCGCCCAGCGGCACCATGATGCGGGTGGCGCCGATCTTCTCCGCCACCCGGCAGGCGTGCACGGGGCCGCCGCCGCCGAAGGCGATCACGGTGCGGCCGGCGAATGCCTGCCCGCTCTCGATCGCGTGGATGCGGGCGGCGTTGGCCATGGTCTCGTCGACCATCTCCACCACGCCGCACGCCGCCTCGCCAACGTCGATGCCGAGCGGTTCGCCGATCGCGCGATGCAGCGCGGCCTGCGCGGCGGGCAGGTCCAGCGCCATGCTGCCGCCGGCGAAGCGCGCCGGGTCGTAGCGGCCGAGCACAAGGTTGGCGTCCGTCACCGCCGGGTGCGCGCCGCCGCGGCCGTAGCAGGCGGGGCCGGGGTCGGCGCCGGCCGAGTCCGGGCCGACGGCGATGCGGCCGAGCGCGTCCACCCGCGCCAGGCTGCCGCCGCCGGCGCCGATCTCCACCATCTCGATCACGGGAATCCGCAGCGGCAGCCCCGAGCCTTTCTTGAAGCGGCCGATGCGGGCGACCTCGAAGCTGCGCGCGGTCTGCGGCGCGCCGTCGTCGATCAGGCAGATCTTCGCCGTGGTGCCGCCCATGTCGAACGACAGCACCCGCTGCAATCCGGCGGCGCGGGCCAATGACGCCGCGAAGATGGCGCCGCCCGCCGGCCCGCTCTCGACCAGGCGGATCGGGAAGCGGCAGGCCGTGTCGACGGTGGTCAGCCCGCCGCCGGACAGCATCAGGAACATGGGGGCGTGCAGCCCCATGCCATGCAACGCGGCCTCCAGCCGGCGCAGGTAGCCCTGCATGAGCGGCTGCACATAGGCGTTGGCGGCGGCGGTGGAGAAACGCTCCCACTCGCGCATCTCCGGCGACACCTCGCACGACAGCGACACGGCGAACCCGGCGTCGCGCAGGATTTCGCCGGCGCGCTGCTCGTGCGCCGGGTTGGTGAAGGAGTGCAGGAAACCCACGGCGACGGAGGTGACGGCATGCTCGCGCAGGCGAGGGATCAGCGCCCGCACCGCAGCCTCGTCGAGCGGCAGCAGCACGCGCCCCGTCACCTCCATGCGTTCCGGCACCGGCAGGCGCAGGTGGCGCGGCACCAACGGCTCCGGCAGGCGGATGTTCAGGTCGTATTGGTCGTAGCGGCTCTCGTTGCCCATCGCGAGCACGTCGCGGAACCCCGCCGTGGTGACCAGCGCGGTGACGGCGCCCTTGCGCTCGATGATGGCGTTAGTGGCGAGCGTGGTGCCATGCACCAACAGCCCGACATCGCCCGGCGCCAGGCCCGCGTCGCGCAGGATCAAGGCGATGCCCTGCAACGTGCCCAGCTCCGGCGCGGCCTGCGTGGTGAGCGTCTTTGCGGTGAAGCGGCGCCCGCCATGCTCCAACGCGAGATCGGTGAAGGTGCCGCCGATGTCGACGGCGAGGCGAACCGTGCTGGCGAGATCAGCGACCGTCATTGCGAGCCGCCACTTGGCGGCGTAGCAATCCAGGGCCGCAATGACGGCTGGTGGAACGGTTCAGCCAAGTTCGGCCGCGCAGCTCAGGCTGGCGATCATCGAGACCCGCCGCAGCAGGGCGCGCGTCAGTGCCGGGTCGGCGGCGGTGCTGCGCGTCTCGTCGTGGAACTGGGGGCAGTCGGCCTCGGTTTTGGCCTCAAGGTCGTTCTTGTTCTTGATCGTCGCCGTCTGCACGTGTTCCAGCGTCACCCGGCGGCGCTGTGCGTCGTAGCGGTCAAGCTCCGCCTCCCGGCGATGCCACGCATCCGCCAGGCGGCCGGCCAGGTTCACCGCGTCGTGGATGCCGCCGTTCATGCCCATGCCGCCGAGCGGGTTGTTGATGTGCGCGGCGTCGCCAGCGAGAAAGGCGCGTCCTACGCGATACGTCGTCGCCACCCGCTGGTGCATGCGGTACAACGTGGTGTGCGCCACGTCGTAGCGTTCGATGCCGGGCACCACGCCGACCATCAGCGTGGCCGCGTACTCCCGTCCCGCCGCGTCGGCGTCGGAGGTCTCGGCCGGCACGGGGAACATTACCCGCCACGCGCCGGGTATCTGCAATAGGAAATGCCATTGCTGCGGATCGGCGACATAGGTGACGGGAACCAGATGCGGGATCACTGCCTCGACCGCGAACGAGGTCGTCACCACCAAGAAACGTTCCGGCCAGGTGAACCCGTCGAAGGCGACGCCCAGGCTGCGCCGGACTTCGCTGCGTGCGCCGTCCGCGCCGATCAGCCAGCGCCCACGGCGGCGCTCCAATCCAGCTGGACCAGCGAGACCGATGGTAATGCCGTCATCATCCTGTTCGACGGCGCTTATCTGGCGGTCGAACTCCAGCTCGAACAGCGAATGGCCGGCCAGTGTGCCGGCGATGATCCGGCTCAGCCGCGACTGCTCGGCTTGCAGGCGGTACGGGTGCCGGGTCAGGTTGGCGATGGCGCCTTCGGCGATCGGCGGCTCCGCCAGGCCAAAGTCGTCCAGCATGTCGAGCGTCGGCGGATGGAAGGTCGACGCGCGCGATTGCGTCGCCAGTGCGGACGCGCCCTCGAACACCGTCACGGGCACGCCCTGGCGCACCAGGCACGCGGCGGCGACCAGCCCGATGGGGCCGGCGCCGGCAATGAACACCCGCTGCTCGGGCGTCACGCCAGCAGCTCCGCCAGCGCCGCGCCATCGGTGGCGAACGCGCTCTCCCGCACCGTGACGGGCATGAACGCGCAGCGGGCGAACCCGTTCCGCGAACGGCACGGTGGCGTCGATGCCGAGCTTGGCGCGGATGCCGTCCTGCCCGGCGCGCACGTACTCATGGCCGCGCGCGCCCGGCACCACGACCAGGTCGCGCAACGCCTCGAACCGCGTCGCCAGCGCGTACTCGACGTCGGCCGGGTCGCGGATGTCGTCGTCAACCATGATGACTTGGTCGAGCTGTGCGCCGAACGCCGCCATCATGGCGTTGCGTTGCAGGCCGTCGTGTTGGGAACTGGCCTTGCGGATTTGCACCACGGCGTGGAAGCCGTGCAGGCCGCCCGCTGTCATCTCCGCATCGACCACCGCGGGCACGGCGGCCTGCAGCAGGCTCGCCTCCAGCGCGTACTTGCGCAGCATGACGGTCTCGCGCCCGAGGCCGTTGATGGCGTGGTAGATCGGCCGCTCGCGACGGGTGACCGCCGTGACCTCCAGCACGGGGGCGGGGACGACCGGCGACAGGAAGCCAGCGAACTCGCCGAACGGCTCCTCGTCCACCATCGCGTCCGGCAGGATGTGGCCCTCCAGCACGATCTCCGCCGCCGCCGGCACCAGCAAATCCTGCGACACCGCCTGCGCCATGGCGAGCGGGCGCCCGGCCAGGCCGCCGGCGACGGCGATCTCGTCGGCGGATTCCGGCATCTGCGAGCCCATGGTGGCGGCCGTGTAGTGCAGCGCCAGGCCGGCGCCGATGCAGATGGCGACGGCAAGCTTCTCGGCACGCAGTTGCGCCCGCTCGAACGTCAGGCGCAGGTGGCGGCCCACGCACGGCGGAGAACAGCAGCGCCGGGCCGTCCAGCCGCTTCATGATCCCCGCCAACTCCAGGTCCCAGTCGACGCGCGCCTCGTAGTCGCGCAACCGCCCCGCGGACAGCATGCGGCGCAGGGCAGGGCGGAACTCGGTGTCGACGGCGTCGAGGTTCATCAGCCGCCTTTCAGCGCCACGCCGCAGCCGGCGGCGATCCATATTGCACCTGCACACAGGCCCTGGCCAGCGCTCCGCCCGCATGCTTTGCTTCCGCGGCAGGATTGCGCAAGGGGCACGGGGCCGGATGACAAGCGGGCAGGACTGCGGATCGGCGTGGCGCTGGCCGGGTTGATGCTGGGGCAACCGGCGCTGGCCGCGGACCCCGTGATGAAGATCGGCCTGATCCTCAGCCTGTCTGGACCCGGCGCCGACATCACCCAGAACATGCAGCGCGGCGCCGAGCTGTACCTGAAGCTGCACCGCCAGGACCTGCCCGGCATCGACCTGTAGGTCATCATCCGCGACGACGGCAGCAACGCCGCCACCACCAAGCGGCTGGCGCAGGAGCTGATCGTGCGCGACCACGTGCGGATGCTGACCGGTTTCACGGTAGCGCCCGTGGTGACAGAGGCCAAGGTTCTCGCCGTGCTGATGAACGCCACCACCGGCAGCATCACCCGCGGCTCGCCGTATTTCGTGAGGATCTCGCACAGCAACTGGCAGATGGTGTATTCGCTCGGCATCTGGACGGCCAAGCACGGCGTCGCCAGCGCCTACACCTTGGTGGCGGACTACGTTGCCGGCCTCGACAACGAGGCGGCGTTCAGGTCGAGCACTTCCTGATCGTGGTCGCCGTCGGCGGGGTGGGATCGGTCGGCGGCCCGTTCCTGGCGGCACTGCTGCTGGGCGTCGGCGACACCGCCTGCCGGCGGCTGTTGGCGTAACGGCGGCTGCGTCCGCTGGAGGCGCTGCCTTGGGTGGCGGCGCTGGCGGTGTTCTTCCTGCTGCCGGACTACCTGCAGCTTGGCGCGCAGGTCATCGGCATGGTGCTGTTCGCGCTGTCGTTCGACCTGCTGCTGGGCTATGCCGGCATCGTCACCCTCGGCCATGCCCGAGAGCGCGCCCGCCGAGATCGCCGCCGACCCGCTGGTGCGCAAGGTCTATCTGGGGTCCGGGACCTGGCGGAACGGAAAAGCCCTGTAAAGGCCACATCGCACGATTTGTCGCGAAGGCTGTCCCTTGTGCAACATGCATCTGCACTGATCGAGGGTCTGTCCGATGGCGGTCCAGAGAGCTTCCCTGGATTTCCGCCGCAGGTTTGATGTGGCGCCAGGCCGGTTCGCCGTTGTCCCGCTGGGCGAGGACGGTGGCGAAAGACACCGTTGGTTCGTGCCATGGACTACAAGGCCATCCGCGTGCTCGCCAGCCAGCCGACCATCGATATCCACCGATCGAAAGGCGAGTTCACGGTCGAGGAGGACCGGTTCGTTGGCGGACCCGTCGTTTGGCCCTGCTGCCCGGCCTGCAGCCACGCACCGCGGTTTCCGCGCCGACGAGTCCAGGACGAAGGTCTTCGCGACCGACGAACTCGCCGAGCGGGTGATGCAGGCTGGCTGCCTCGGCATCGAG
>CAXSFF010000228.1:0-5959 GCA_964236035.1 uncultured Acetobacteraceae bacterium | reverse complement strand
GCGACGGCCGTGTCCGCCGGCGCGCGGCCGGTCGCGGAGCCCGTCGCCCGGTGGCGAAGCCGACGGCCAGGGCGGTCAGCAGCTCGAGCAGGACCATGGCCACCACCAGGACGCCGAGCTCGTGGCCGGCCGTCGTGCGGACGGCGAGGCCGACGCGGTCCCCGCTGAGTCCCTCGTGGCCGAAGGCCCAGACCGCGACCGGGATCGCCCCGGCCGCCGCGATCCCGAGGACCGCGACTCCGTGTAGGCGAAGCGGCACGCTGGTGAACCAGAACGCGCAGCCCACCAGGACGGCCAGCAGCGAGCCGCGCGAGTAGGCCAGCAGGATGCCTAGCAACAGCACCCCGGCCGCGGGAGCGGCCAGCGCGTTGACCGCCGCGTGGCCCGTGCGGCGCGCGCCCAGCCACAGGCAGCACGGCAGGCCGAGCGCCCCCATCAGCCCGACGGCGTTCCAATAGCCGAACGGCTCGCGCAGGCGCGCGTAGGTCTCCTGGGGCGCCAGGGACGCCGGCAGCACCTTGGTGGCCAGCGCGAAGACGGTGACGGTCAGCGTGGCCACCAGGACCGCGCCGAGCAGCCCGGCCCAGCGTTCCGGGGCGATCCGCACCGCGGCGACTCCCGTCGCGAAGCAGGCCAGGTAGGCCAACGTCCGGCTGGTCTCCAGCCAGGCGGTGTCGGGCTTGCTCCAGTTCTCCTTGGCGAATTGCTGCGGCCCGCGGCCGGGTTCCAGCACCAGCGTGTCGGTCGCCTTCGCCACCACGATGCGGCGCAGGTCGGCGGGTTCGCCATCGCGGCCCTTGGCGATGCCGCCGGCCAGCGACCAGTTGCCGGCCGCGTCGGTGACGCCGCGCGCCAGGGTGCCGAACGCGCCGTCGCGCACGCCGTCGAGCCGCAACTCCGCCCCCGCTACCGGTTGCGCGGTGGCCAGCGAGGTGACGGTGAAGCGCACCAGGCCGGCCTCCTCCACCGTGGTCAGCGACAGGTCGGTGACTTGCAGGCGCGCCCATTGCCGGGTGCTGCCGTCGACGGCGCGCAGGCCGACCAGGTAGGCGCCCGGCGCGTGCGGCCCGGCGATGCGGACGAGGCTGGGCGCCAGGTCGATGCCGAACTTCGCGTCCACGCCGCCGCGATGGATCGGCAGGTCCAACAGTTCGCTGGTGGCGGGGGAGCCGAGCGCCGTGATCCGCGCCGCCATCTCGTCGCCGCTGATCGGGTCGGGGTCGGCGTAATGCCCGGGTTCGTTGCCGGGCAGCGGCGGGGCGCGGTCGTCGCTGGTGACCAGGCCCTTGCGCGGGAACGGCCAGAAGTCGCGCGACAGCGGGTCGATGGGGTAGATGCGGATGTCGGCGCGGTCGTAGCCGTGGCCGCGCACGGGCACCATCTGCGGTCCTAGCGCTTCGACGATGCCCTGCGGCACGTCCCAAGCGAGCGCCGGATTCCCTGCGTTGAAGCTGAATTGGCCGTTGACCGCGGCGGCCAGGGCGCGGCCGTTGGCGTCCTTCAGCGCGCCGGCGGCGATGGCGACGCGGTAGACTTGGTCGGGCGCGAACTTGCCGGCGATGGTCAGCTCGTTGTCGCCGCCGCTGCTGACGGCGAGGTCGTCGACCGGCGGGGTGAAGCGCAGGATGTCGCGCGCACGCACGATGTCGAGGCTTTCCGGCGCGGCGGAGAACTGTAGCACCACCCGCCGCGCGCTGGCCGCACCGCCGGAGGATGGGTCGCATTTGGTGACGCCATCGGCCAGGCTGTGGTCGTAGCCGGACCCGCAATAGGTATCGGTCAGCCGGAACGGCGTCGCGGAATGCAGCGGCAGCGCGAAGGTCGGGTCGTCCAGCCCGGGCTCGTCCGACAGGCGCAGCCGCAGCGTGGCGATGCGGCCATCCGGCACGGGGCTGCGCAGCGCGACGAGGTATGTCTGTTGATCGCCGCGGGCGGTGCGCTCGACGGCGCGGATGTCGAAATCCTGCGCCGTCAGGGTCTGCGTGCCGGCGTCGGCGACGCCGGGTTGCGGGGCGAGGGTAACGGTCAGCAGGCGGGCGAGCGCGGCCTGGTCGACCGGCTGGTCGAACGTCAGCGCGATGGTGTCGAGGTCGGCGCCGTTGGCGGTGTCGGACGGTCCCGTGGCGCTGGGCGTCGGCAGCAACGGGATCAGCCGCGTGGCCGCGCCGCCGACGGTGACGGCCTCGCGCCGCAGCGGTTCCCACGGCTCGGCCGGGCGGAACTGCAAGGTGCGCGGGCCGATCCAGGTCCATGCGCCGGGCTTCGGCGGGGTCAGCGTGACTAGGTGCTCCGGGGCATCCTCCGCGCCGCCGTCCTTCGGCCCCGTGTCGGCGTCGAACAGGATGGTGATGGGGTCCCAGCGGCGCAGGAAGCGGTCGGGCACGACATGGGCGCCGTCGGCCCGTTGCAGCCGGTCCAGCGGCGCTTGGACCGGCGAAGCCTGGGCCATTAACATCACGCCGCAAAGGGCGGCCAAGAACGGGCGCCATTTCATGGGGCGTTGCCTTGCGCGGGCAGCTTCATGCCGACAAGAGTGAGGTAGCTCTGCACGATGTCCGGCGGCGGGCCGTCGCCACGTGGGGTGATGCCGACGATGGCCGGGCGCAGCGTGGTGGGAGCGCCGTCCGGCGGCACCTGTGCCTGGATGACGTATTGTCCGGCTGCCAGCGTTCGCAACTGCGCGACGCCCTCGCCGAGCGGCTTGCCGGACGCGTCCAACAGGCTGACCGTCACCCGGTCCGGCACGGCGCGCACGCCGACGCCGATGGTAGCCGGCTTGCTCAGGCGGAAGCCGAACAACGCGGTGCCGCCGGGCGCCACGCTGATCTCGGCGCCAAGCCCTTCGGCGATCGGCGTGATCGGATCGGCCGACAAATCCAGAGTGCCCGACAACGGGCCGTCATGCGGCGAATACAGGCGCAGCTCCGCGGGGCCGGCCGCGAGCATGCGGTGGAACTCCGCGCCGGCTGGGAATAGCTCGGGGGTGGCGTCCGCCAGGCCGATCAGCACGGGCGCCGTAGTGCGGGCGTGCAGCAGGGCCAGTGTATCTTGTCGCAATGTCAACGCCATGGCGGGACCAGCTAACATCAATCGCGAAGGTATTTGCGCCGGTTGCGCGACGGCGACAGGCCAGGGGGATCGGCCGTCCGCCGCCTCCCATACCGCCATCGCGCCCGCCGTGTAGTCCACCACCACCCGGGCCGGGCTGGCGAGCTTCAGGTTGCGGCCACGCATGACCCGTCCGTCTACGGTGATCACCGTAAGCGTCGCGTTGCCCGCCGTGACCAGGCGCGCGCCTGGCGCAAGCATGGCCGTGGTCTCGAACGAGCCGTCCGCGCCGAAGAAGCGCTTCACGATCGACCCGGCCTGCAATGCCGCCGCGGCCGGCGCCGGTTGCCACGACAGGCTGGCCGGAGCCGGTGCCGCGCCCGTGTTCACCAGCAGCATCTCGGTCCATGACCCGGCCAGGGTGCGGCTGACGGGCGCGGCGCCGGTCCATGCCACGCTGCCGCCGGGCGCGCGCCATGCGGCGATGGCGGCGAGGCCCGGCGCGAGGTCGAGCTGGATTTGCTTGTCGCCTGCCGGAAGCGCCACCGGTAGTGCCGTGCCGGGCAGCAGCACCGCATGCAACGCCGAGTCCAGCGTTCGCACCGGCGACAATGCCGCCTCGATGCAGGTGATCCGCAGGCGGAACGCGTCATTCCCGGCCGCATTGCGCAGCTTCACGGAGGCGTCGGCCAGGGCCAGGGTGCTGCCCGCGGCGACCCCCATCGCGGCCCCCAGCCCAGGCAGCCCAAGCCCGCTATCCGCCCGCCACAGGGCGACGTGACCGGCAGCGGGCGCGGTCGCCGGCAAGGTCGCGACCAGCCCCGCAGGCAGCGACAACCCGATCGTGGCCCCAGGCGGCAGCGCCTGCGCCAACGCGTCCAGCGTGGCGGGCGAGCGGGCCAGCAGCCATGCCTCGGCACCCTCCGGCAGTACTGTGCCGCCCTCAACGAGGGCCAGCGCATGGCCGGGCCAGCCGCCAGCGAGCAGGTCGCCGGGTGCGTTGGCCAGGGCGATGATGCCGGGTGCCGGCAACCTGATGCGAGCCGCCGCAAGCCCGTCGTCCAGCGCCGCCAGGGTGACGGAGCCAGGTTGTTGCGGTGTCGCCTCGACGGCGCGGGCCGCCACCTGGATCGGCTGCGGGCCGCCGTCGACGGTCCAGGCCTGCAACCGCCATGGCCGCGGGTCCGCGTCCGCCGGGCTGGCCACCACGGGCGCGACGCCTTGATCGAGCGCCACGGTGCGCCACTCGTCGCCCTCTTGCCGCTCCAGACTCAGCACCACCGCGGCGGGCGAGCGCGCCTGCGCCACCAGTAGCGTGCCGGACGCCGGCTGCGGCAGCGTCAGCACGTGCACTCCACGACCCGGCAACGCCGTCAGCGTCGCTGGGACCGGCATTGGCGTGAGCGTCGGCGGCAGGTCGAAGGAAAGCTCGACCACGGGCGCGGGCGCGTCGTCGCTGCTGGAATCGGGTGCGTCGCCATCGGTGTCGCGCGGCGGCGCTGCGGAGGTCGTGGCGGCAGTCTGGGCGGCCTGGTCGTCGGCATCCGGCTTGGCCGCATCATCCGTGCTGGCATCGCTGTTGTCGTCGGCGTCGCCCGTGTCCGGGGCCGCGCCGCTGGCGACGGGATTGGTGCCCGGCGGCGTCGCGGCGGCGAGGTCCAGGGTGTAGCGCCCGGCTGGCAGCGAGCGGGATGCGGCGATGTTCCAGTCGTCCGCCCGCGGCCCGATGCGGGCTACGACGCCGTCCGCCCCGCGCAACACGGCCTTCACCGGCGTGGTGCCGAACGTCGTGAGGTTCACCACGCGCGCTTCGGCGATGGCGAACGGCACGCTCGCCGGCAGCGTCACCATGCGCGCGACACCGGGTTGCAGCAGCTTGCTGGTCAGCGAGACCGTGTAGCCGAGCCGGTCGTTGCGGCCGAGGCTGGTCAGGTCCAGCCGATACCGCCCCGCCTCCAGCGTGCCGACATAGCGCGCGGTGATGCGGGCGAGGCCGGCGTCGGCGCCTTCGCGGTGCAATTCGCCCATCATGCCGTCGCCGGCCGTGATCGTCACTTCGGCCGGGCCGGCCAGGCTGAAGCTCCACGCGTCGGGCACGCGTGGCTGGTCGCGGCCGTCGGGCTCGCGCCAGACGGCATGGGCCGGGCTGTCGAAGGCGAGCGGGTGCGGACCGTGCCCGATGATCTCGGCCGGTTTCGCGACGGGCCGCAGCCGCGCCACCACCTGCCGCGTCACGGCGTCCGGGATCACCAGCATGCTATAGCGCCCAGGCTGCAGCGCCAGGTCGAGGCCATTCAGCGGGCCGGGCCTGGTGAGCGGCCAGCCGTCGGCCTCATCGATACGGCCGGTCCAGGCGCCGCCGAGCCCAGCCACGTCGAGGTGGTAACGTTCCGCCTCGCCTGCGGTCACGATCGGGAAGCGCACCCCGCTGCCGGCGGGCACGGTGGCGCGGACGCTGCCGCCCGGCAACAACGTTCCGCCGTCGAGCAACGGCGCCGGCGACGCCGACACGCCGAGCCGCCCGGCGGATTGCAATGCCGTGACATCAACACGGTAGCGGCCGGCGCGCAGCATCGACTGGATCAGCATGTTCTGCCCGATTCCGTTCGCCTCGCCGATGCCCAGCCTTGGGATGAACGGGGTCGAGAGCATGCCTTTCGTACGGAGCCGGCCCAGCGTCTCCATCCGGTAGAGGCCGCCGTCGGGCACGGTCACGGCGAAGCCGCGCTGTTCATTGGCGGCTAGGTCGAGGAACATGGGGTGCTCAGCCGCCAGCCCCGCCACGCTGTCGAGCGGGCGGGGTGCCGGGATGTCAGCCGGCGGTGCAGAAGCGCGATGCCAGGACAGCACGACCGTGCGCGGACGGTCCGCGGCGGCCAGCACCACGTTGCCATCCTGCATGACGTATGGC
>CAXSFF010000227.1:0-5964 GCA_964236035.1 uncultured Acetobacteraceae bacterium | reverse complement strand
AAGCCGCGGGCGAACACGAACGCGGCGGCGTCGGCCATGATGTCGGCGGGCATCAGCTCGATCACCACCCGGTTGCGCAGCCCGGCGGGCAGGGCGGTGTCGAACCGCAAGAACTCGGGGCTGAGCAGGCTGGCGATGTTGAGGTCCAGGCTGAACGGGCCGGCGCCGGCCAGTTCCTCAGAATGCGCCAGCAGCGACAGCATGCGGCGGTCGAGCGTGCGGGTCAGCCGCCGGAACAGCCACGGGTCGGCCTGGATGTCATGCCGCGGCATCAACCCGGCGGCCAGCTCGCCCACCGACAGCGTGCGTTTCTCCCAGGCCACCGTGGGTTCGCCCCGGCCCGTGCGCCAAACAGGCCGCCGGCGTGCGAAGCGGGCAACGTCGGCCTGCGCCAGGCTGGCTTCCAGCAACGCCAGTTCCGCCGGGTCGAGCGGCGGCGCGGGCGGCAGCGACGGCTCGGCGGCGGTCGCCAGCGCCTCCGTGACGGCGGCCTGCAACAGGTCGCCTTGTTGCGGCAGGTCGAACAGGAACACCAGCTCCTGCAGGCTGGGCGTGTTCGGCGGCGCGTCCTCCAGCAGGTGGGCGAGGCTGTCCACCACGTCCATCAGCACGGCGTCGGCGTCGCCGCGCCAGGTGACGGCGTAGCGCGGGCCGGGCAAATGGAACATCTGCGCCCGGCTGATCGCCAGCAACGGCGCCAGCGCGGCCTCGGCCAGGCGGAGGTGGTGCGGACGCGACAAGGCCACCGGCAGGCGGTCGGTGCGCAGCAGCAGCGCCTGCCGGGTGATGCCGGACGAGGCGCAGCTCTGGATCAGGGCGTCGAGCCCGGCAGGCGGCGAGGCTCTCATCGTGTCACGGCTGCGTCGCCGACATCACCCCACTGTCGAGCAGGGCCATGTCGCGGCAGCCGGCGCGGTCCGCATCGCCGGTCGCGGCGGCGCGCTCCAGGCACTGCCGGAAGGTGCAGGCCGCCGAGTGCTGGCAGGCCTGCATGCGAGACGCCGCCATCATCGCGTCGACATGGCGGCCCTGGAACCGGCGGATGCCATGCAGGCGGCCCCAGGCCAGCGCGGCCTCCGTCTCGGCCCGTTGCAGCACGATCCGTTCCGGGTCGAGGCGTTGCAGCGCCGTGGCCAACTGGCGCTGCTCCCGCGGCACCAGGGCGGCCATGCGCGGCGTCCAATCCAGCTTCACCAGGTCGGGCTCCAGCGCCTCGGGCGTGGTGATCAGCAGCGCCGGGTGGCTGACGCCGTCGAGGATCACGCCGCAGCCGCGGGTCCGCAACAGCGCGCGCGCCGCGGCAAAGGCAGCAGGATCGGCGCACGCTTCCAGCAGCGAGATTTCGACGCCGAGCTGGACCTGGGAGTCACGGGCGATGGCGGCGAACCGCGAGAACGGTTCCGAGCCGACGCTGCTCAAGGTGAGGTTCAGGTGCAGCGTCTCGCAGCCGGCGAGCGGGCCGCCGCGGGTCAGCTCGCCGGACAGCGCCGCCAGCATCCGCAGGTCGAGGCGGGAGGCGAGATGACGGAACAGGAACGGGTCCGCCTGCGCCGGCGCCATCGCGGCCACCTGCGCCTGCAACGCGGCGGTCGAGAACGCTACCTCGCGGTAGAGCGGCCGGACGCCGGCGGGCGTGATATGCACCGCGGCCTGCCGGCGGACCAGATCGGAGAACCGGGTATGGGCGATCAAGGCGGTGATGGCGTCGATGGCGTTCGGCGCCGCGTTCGGCTCGCTCCAGGACGATGCTGCCGCTACCGCCGCCGGCGCTTGGTCGGCGTAGGCGAGCACGGCGTCGGCGTCGGCCGGCAGCGTCCATAGCGAGAGCAAGCGGCCGTTGGCGGGCGCATCGACCCGGAACAGCCGGGTCAGCGTCTCGATCAGGCCGGTGATGCCCGCCGTCTCGCCGAGCAGCACCAAGTCGCCGTTGGCGTGCGGGAACACCTGGCCGCCGTACAGCTGTGCCGCGTCGTCCAGCACCAGCCGCGCGACCCGGCGGTGATGCGGGTGCGGCGCCGGGGCCAGCAATTGCGAGAGATGCAGCACCAGCATCGATCGCTCGAACCCCAGCCGCAGCTGACGGTCGACCGCCTGCTGCAACAGCCCGCCCGCGTGGCCCGGCTCCGGCGCCGGGCTTCTGTGATCGATACCGGTCCAAACGTGCATTGCCTGTCGTCATCCCCTGCGACCGCGGTTAAACTGCACCAGGATGGTTGACACTTCGTTATCACAGCCGGCCCCGGGATGGCTGGCACCCGGCAACCGGGTCTACGCGATCGGCGACGTGCATGGGCTGGCGGGGCGGCTGGCGGAGTTGCACGCGCTTGTCCGCATCGACCTGGCGCGCCGCCCGGTCGCCCGGCCGGTGCTGCTGCACGTCGGCGACTACATCGACCGCGGCCCCGACTCCGCCGGGGTGGTGCAGCGTCTGGCAGGCGATCCGCTGCCTGGCGTGCCGACCGTCAACCTGCGCGGCAACCACGAGCAGATGATGCTCGACGCGTTGACCGGCAGCCAGGACGGAGTCGCCGAGTGGAAGGCCAACCACGGCCTGGAGACGCTCAAGAGCTGGCACGTAAGTAGCCGGATGCGCCCGCAGGACTGGGCCGCCGCGCTGCCGCCGGGTGACCTCGCCTTCCTGCGCCGGCTGCCGCTGACATGGCGGCTGGACAACTACCTGTTCGTGCATGCCGGGGTGCGGCCGGGACTGAAGCTGTCGTTGCAGGTGGAGTCGGACCTGCTGTGGATACGCTCCGCCTTCCTGGAGTGGACGGAGCCGATGCTGCCGGATTTGCCGCAGGTCGCGATCGTGCACGGGCATACGCCGGAGCCGGCCCCGGCGGTGAACCGCAACCGCATCGGCATCGATACGGGGGCGGTGCGCGGCGGGCCGCTGACGTGCGCGGTGCTGGAAGGGGCTGAGGTCCGTTTTCTGCGCGCTTAGAGGGTGGGTATTGTGGCCACCCCTCCTCCCCCGGCCTCCTCCCGCAATGGGAGGAGGAGAAGCTAAGTGATGCCGAGTACGTCCATCATGGAATAGAGGCCAGGGGGGCGGGTCGCCAGCCACTGGGCCGCGCGGATCGCGCCGGCGGCGAAGGTGCTGCGATCGAAGGCGCGGTGGGTGATGGCGATGTGCTCGTCTCCGGCCGCGAACAGCAAGGTATGCTCGCCGACCACCTGGCCGCCGCGGATGGCGGAGAAACCGATGGCGCCGGGGGCACGGGGACCGGTGTGGCCGTCACGTCCGCTTTCCATGTTGTCAGCCAAATCGACGCCGCGGCCCTTGGCGACCGCACGGCCCAGCCCGATCGCCGTGCCGGACGGGGCGTCGACCTTCTGGCGGTGGTGCATCTCGATGATCTCGGCGTCGTAGCGGTCGGCGGGCAGCGCCCGGGCCATGCGTTCGGCCAGGGCCAGCACCAGGTTGACGCCGGGTGCGAAGTTGGCCGCATAGACCACCGCGACACTCGCCGCCGTCCGCGTCACGGCGGCTTCGTCGGATGGCGACAGGCCGGACGTGCCAAGCACCCAGGGTTTGCCCGCGGCCGCCATTGCCAGCGCATGCCGTTCGACCAGGCTGGGGTTGGTGAAGTCGACAATCACGTCCGAAACGGCGGCAAGCTCATCCAGGAACGGCTGACCGCGGGAGGTGCCGCCGCTCAGGGCTAATCCAGCGGCGGCGATCTCCGCCTGCAACAGCGATCCCATCCGGCCGGTGATCCCGGCGATGCCGATGCGAAGCGTCATCGTCAGATAAGCGTGCTCCAGATCGGCTCCACGCCATAGTGGTCATGCACCCGACGGCCAAACGCCTCGTCGTCGAGCGCCGTCTGCTCATCGGCGGAATAGGCCGGGGCACCTTCAAGCACGGAGCGGTCGATGTCGACCACGTAGCCGCCGAGGCCGGTGTCGTAGCGCATGGTCTGCCACGGCATCGGATGGCTCTTGTCGCCGATACCGAGGAAGCCGCCGAAGCCCAAGATGGCGTATGCGATGCGGCCCGACTGCTTATCGATCATCAGGCCCTGCACCGTGCCGAGCTTCTCGCCGGCGCGGTCGTAGACATTGGTCCCTTCGACCTTGGCCGCCGAGATCAGCCGGCCGGACGGGTCAGAGGGCGTGTCGATGGTCGCCATGAACGTTCTCCTGCTTATGAGCAACAGGTGCCCAGTCGCTGGAACGCACGGCAACCCTGTTAGTTTGTCTCAAATGCTAAGTGCGGCCGTCGAAGAACGCCGCCACCTTGGCGAAGAAGCCCTCGGTTTCCGGGCTGCCGTGCTTGTGGCCCTCTGCCTCCGCCTCGAACTCCTCCAGCAACTCGCGCTGCCGTTTGGTGAGGTTGAGCGGCGTCTCCACGGCGACTTGGATGTACATGTCGCCACGGGCCGCGCTGCGCAGCACGGAAAAACCCTTACCGCGCAGGCGGAACTGGTCGCCCGTCTGCGTGCCCGGCGTCACCTTGACCTTGGCACGGCTGCCATCGATCACGGGAACCTCGACATCGCCGCCCAGCGCCGCCTGCGTCAGCCGTAACGGCACCCGGCAGTAGATGTTGGCGCCATCGCGCTGGAAGATGTCGTGCGGCCGGATCGCGACATGTACATAGAGGTCGCCCGCCGGAGCGCCGGCGGCACCGGCCTCGCCCTCGCCGCCCAGGCGGATGCGGGTGCCGTCCTCGACGCCGGCCGGGATGGTCACGGCCAGGGTGCGTTCGCGCGGCACGGTGCCGCTGCCGCTGCACACGCGACAGGGGTTGCGCACCACGCGGCCCATGCCGTTGCAGGTCGGGCAGGTGCGCTCGACCAGGAAGAAACCCTGTTGCTGCCGCACCTTGCCGGCGCCGCCGCAGGTCGTGCAGGTATCGCGTTCCGCCTGCTTCTTTTCCGACCCCGTGCCGGCGCAGGCGTCGCAGGCCACCCGCGTCGGAACCCGCAGGTCCACCTTGCTGCCGGAGAACGCGTCGCCCAGGTCGATCTCCACCTGCGCCCGCAGGTCGGCGCCGGCGCGGGTGCGGGCACCGGAGGCCTTGCGGCCTCCCACGAACTCGCCGAACATCTGGTCGAAGATGTCGCCAAGCCCGCCTTCCTGAAAGCCGAACCCGCCGGCCTGGCCGCCGCCATTCTCGAAGGCCGCATGTCCGAAGCGATCATAGGCAGCGCGCTTCTGTTCGTCCTTCAGGACGTCGTACGCCTCGCTGACGTCCTTGAAACGGGCTTCCGCAGCCTTGTCGCCGGGGTTGCGGTCGGGATGGCACTGCATCGCCATCTTGCGGTACGCCTTCTTCAGGTCGTCCGCACTGACGGTCTTCGTGACCTCCAAGACCGCGTAATAATCCTGCTTCGCCAACTTAAATCCTCACTGAGGGATGGCGGGGACACGCGCCCCCGCCAACTGCAGCCGATCCAGGGCTGAACCCTGGTCCATTGACCTCAGGCAGACTTCTTGTGGTCGTCCACTTCCTCGAACTCGGCGTCGACCACCTTGTCGCCGGGCTTGCCGCCCGTAGCGCCAGCGGCCTCCGGACCGGGAGCCGGGGCCTCGGCCTGCGCCTTGTAGACGGCTTCGCCGATCTTCATCGCGGCCTGCGTCAGCCGCTCGGACGCCGCCTTCAGCGCCTCCGTGTCGGTGCCCTCAAGACTGGACTTGGCCGCGGCCAGCGCCGAGTCGGCCTCGCCCTTGTCGGCCGGCGGCAGCTTGTCGCCATGCTCCTTGAGGTTCTTCTCCACGGAGTGGATGGTTGCCTCCAGGCCGTTGCGGGTCTCGATCTGCTCACGCTTGGCCTTGTCGGAGTCGGCATTCGCCTCGGCTTCGCGCACCATCGCCTGGATGTCGGCTTCGGACAGCCCACCGCTGGCCTGGATGCGGATCTGCTGTTCCTTGCCGGTGGCCTTGTCCTTCGCCTGCACGCTGACGATGCCGTTGGCGTCGATGTCGAACGTCACCTCGATCTGCGGCACGCCGCGC
>CAXSFF010000226.1:0-5972 GCA_964236035.1 uncultured Acetobacteraceae bacterium | reverse complement strand
TAGCAGTTGTTGACCTCGACGTCCGCCTGCGTGAAGAAGCGGAAGATCTGCGTCAGCAGGTTGCGCTCCGGCTCCGACAGGTTGCGGTGCCAGTCCTTCACGTCGTCGGCGAGCGGCACCTCCTCCGGCAGCCAATGCACCCGCTGCTGCGTCAGCCACGCCTCGTACGCCCACGGGTAGCGGAACGGCTTGTAGACGGGGTTCTCGGTCAGCAGGTCCAACACGGGCGCGCGTCCGTTGATGATCGGCTCGGCCGGGGGGAGGAGGATGCCGTCCATGGTGGTGGTACTCCGAACAGGGGGCGGTTAGCATCAGGCGAGAAAGCCGTTAGAATACGAATCGAGACGCCGAGTATGGCCTGGGCCGGGCCTCGCCAGCAAGCGCAAACCGGGGTTTGAACACCACGGGTTGATTGATTGCGAAATAAGCCACCATCTATAGCGTCTTACCGCACGTTCCTCACCTAAGGGGATGCCGCCGATGGCCATGACGATCCTGGTGCTTAACGCCGGCAGTTCGAGCATCAAGTTCCAGGTGTTCGACGCCGACCCCGCCGGCGCGCTGACCCGGCGGCTCAAGGGCCAGCTCGACGGCATCGGCACGGACGCCGCCCACCTGCAAGCCGCCGGCGACCACGGCACGCTGGCCGACGAAGCTGTCCGCGCGGCCGATGGCGACGGGGCGCAGGCCATGCTGACGGACTGGCTGCACGGCCACATGGGCGGCCCGCCCGGCGCCGTCGGCCACCGCGTGGTGCATGGCGGCGTCGACTTCACCGCACCCGTGCTGGTGGACGACGCCGTGATGGCCGCCTTGGAGGCGCTGGTACCGCTCGCCCCGCTGCACCAGCCGCACAACTTGGCCCCGATCCGCGCCCTGCGCGCCAGCCAGCCGGAGCTGCCGCAGGTCGCCTGTTTTGACACCGCTTTCCACCGCGGCCACCCCGCGGTCGCCGAGCGGCTGCCGATCCCGCTGGCCCTGCACGACTCCGGGGTGCGGCACTACGGCTTCCACGGCCTGTCGTACGAGTTCATCGCCGGCCGCCTGCCGGAGGTGGCGCCCGAGCTGGCGAGCGGCCGGGTCGTGGTCCTGCACATGGGCAGCGGTGCGTCGGCTTGCGCCATCGCCGCCGGGCGCAGCATCGACAGCACTATGGGGTTCACCGCCCTTGACGGCCTGCCGATGGGCACCCGCCCCGGTCGGCTCGACCCCGGCGTCGTGCTGTACCTCATGCAGCAGGGCCGCAGCGCCGCCGAGGTCGAGCACCTGCTGTACCACGAATGCGGCTTGCAGGCGCTGTCCGGGATCAGTCCCGACGTGCGCGCGTTGCTGGCCAGCGGCGACCCGGCGGCCCTTTTCGCGCTGGACTTCCTTGCCTACGAGGTCGCCGGTGCGGTCGCGGCGCTCGGCTCGTCGCTGGGCGGGCTGGACGGCCTGGTGTTCACCGCCGGGGTCGGCGAGCACGCGGCCCCCGTGCGGGAGGCGATCCTGCGCCGCTGCGCCTGGCTCGGGCTGGAGGTCGACCTCGCTGCCAACGCTGCGCACGGCCCCCGCATCACCGCGCCCAGCAGCCGCATCCCCGCCTACGTCATCCCCACCGACGAGGAACGCATGATCGCCCGCCACACCGTCGACGTGCTGCGCAAGTCCGGGTGAACCCTGGCCTGCCGCTGCCGTTGACGCTCAGCAGGCACAGGGAGAGCGACCATGGGTGAGTTCCGCCAGGAGACCGACAGCCTCGGCAAGATCGATGTGCCCGACGACAAGCTGTGGGGCGCGCAGACGCAGCGCTCGATCCAGTACTTCAGCATCGGCCAGGACCTCATCCCGCGCGGGATGATCACCGCCTACGCGTTCCTGAAGAAGGCATCCGCCACCGCTAACCGCGACGGCAAGCGGCTCGACGAGCGCCTCCACGGCTTGATCGTACAGGCATGCGACGAGATCCTGGCCGGGCAGCACCACGACATGTTCCCGCTGCACGTCTGGATGACGGGCAGCGGCACCCAGTTCAACATGAACATGAACGAGGTGATCTCCAACCGCTGCTGCCAGATTGCCGGCACCCCGCTCGGCAGCAAGGCTCCCGTGCACCCGAACGACCACGTCAACATGTCGCAGTCGTCCAACGACACCTTCCCGGCGGCGATGTACATGGCGGCGGCGATCGGCGTGACCCGGCAGCTGGTGCCCGCGGTGCAGGCGCTGCACGGCGCGATCGACGCCAAGGCGGTCGAGTGGGCGGACATCGTCAAGATCGGCCGCACCCACATGCAGGACGCCACCCCGATCACGCTGGGGCAGGAGTGGTCCGGCTATGCCGGCATGTTGGCCGACAACCTGGCCCGCATCGAGGACGCGCTGAAAGGCGTGTACCACCTGGCGCTGGGCGGCACGGCGGTCGGCACGGGGATCAACGCGGCGCCGGGCTTCGCGGAGGCCGCCGCCGCCGAGATCGCGGCGCTCACGGGGCTGCCGTTCATCACGGCGCCGAACAAGTTCGTGGTGCAGGGCGCGCATGACGCCCTGGTGCAGCTGTCGGGCACGTTCCGCACCCTGGCGGTGTCGCTGTACAAGATCGCCAACGACATCCGCCTGCTGTCGTGCGGGCCGCGCGCCGGGCTGGCGGAGCTGATGCTGCCGGAGAACGAACCGGGTTCGTCGATCATGCCGGGCAAGGTCAACCCGACCCAGGCCGAGGCGCTGACCATGATCGCGGTGCAGGTGATGGCGAACGACGTGGCGGTCGGCTTCGGCGGCGCCAGCGGCTACCTGGAGATGAACGTCTACAAGCCGCTGATGATCTACAACATCGCGCAGTCGATCGCGATCATGGCGGATGGCTGCACCAACTTCCGCAGGTTCCTGGTGGAGGGCACCCAGCCCAACCGCAAGAAGATCCAGGAGTATGTCGACCGTTCCCTGATGCTGGTGACGGCGCTGACCCCCGTGATCGGCTACGACAAGGCGTCGCAGATCGCGCACCACGCGTCCGAGCATGACCTCACGCTGCGGCAGGCGGCGCTGGAGCTGGGCTTCGTCACGGAGGCGGAGTTCGACCGGGTGGTCGACCCGGCGAAGATGGTGCACCCCTACGTCGCCGAATGATCGTCATTGCGAAGAGCCGCTTGGCGACGAAGCAACCCAGGGCAACACGGCAGATGTTCGTCGCGCGGCCCTGGATTGCCGCACCGCCAAGCGGCGGCTCGCAATGACGGGGGTTGCAGCGGCATTGTGACAGCGGTCCTGCTGCATATCTCAAGGGAATGGTCGTCCTCAAAGCCTGCCTGTTGCTGTTCGCCCTGTTCTACATCCTGCCGCTCACCATCTCCGCCGCGCGCTACCGGATCGAGGGCGTCGGCACGGGGTGGCGCACGGCGGACCGTTCGAGCATCGGCCACCTGCCGCCGGCGTCGCGCCCGCAGGCGGTGGTGCGCATCTTCGCGGCCCAAACCGTCCGCTGGCGCGGCGTGTTCGCGACCCATTGCTGGATCGTGTTCAAGCCGGCGGGGGTCGGGCGCTACATCCGTTACGACTACACCGCCTGGGGGGCGCCGATCCGCCTGAACGGCTTCGAGCCTGACGGGCGCTGGTTCGGCCGCGTGCCCGAGGTCGTGTTCGCCGCCGACGGCGAGGCGGCCGACGCGCTGATCCCGCGGATGCAGGCGACGATCCGCGACTATGCCTGGCGCAACGAGGGCGACTACCGCGCGTGGCCCGGCCCGAACTCCAACACGTTTGTGGCGGCGGTGATGGATGCCGTGCCGGAGATCGGCGTCACGCTGCCGCCGACCGCGATTGGACGGGATTACCCGTACGACGGGCGTTGGCTGCGCATGACCGCGTCCGGCACGGGGTTCCGGCTGACGCTGGGCGGCTACGCCGGGTTGACCATCGCGTGGGTCGAGGGCGTCGAGGTCAACATCCTCGGCGGCGTCGCCGGCGTCGACCTGCGCCGCCCGGCCATCAAGCTGCCAGGCCTGGGACGGCTTGGCATGCCGCAATCCCCGTCAAACGCCTGGTCGCAAGGGGTGGTGACGGCTTCCTGGTAGCACCCTGCCCTTCAGGGCACTTCAGGTCGCGCAGACTCGCTGATTTGGTTCGACGCTGCTGTTCGGGCAGCGGAGGAATGAATGGCGGCACCTTTGTCACAGGACTTGCGTCGTCGCTCGGTGCAAGCGGCAGTCTGCCCCGCTTGTGGCGACGATGCCATGCGTATTGGTATTTCTAACAAGCAGAGGAGGCTTGCCATGGCCTGATACCCCGACGAGTTGCGCCTGCCGTTCAGCATCACTGTGCGGATGCCGCGGCAGCCGGACGGCAGCTTCATCGGCGAGCGCCTGCGTGCGCCCGCCGCCGGGCGCTTTGCCCGACATCAGCCCGGGCTCCCGGCGCCCGAACCAGGCCGAACTGGTCGTGCGCGCCTCGGCCCGCTGCCCGCGCGACCGTGCACAATGTGACCGTCGGGATGACGGCTTCCGCGGCAGTGCCGACACTGACAGCGGAGGCCGTGGCGACCGTCATCGCCGAGGGCATCGCCTTCTTGGTATCAGTGTCGATGTTGCCGGAGATGCTGCTCGGCCTTGCCGCGGCCGGCCTTATCATCGTCATCGCCGAGGGCATCCGATACGCGTTCACCAACCCCGCCGCGGCGCTGGCGTGGGCGCGGCAGGTGGTAGGTGCGCTGGCGGCGGCTGACGACGTGTCGATGCCGGACCCGCCGCCGCCCTTGCTGCCCACGCAGGCCAAGCCGGACCTGCCGGCGCATACCGGGCACGAGCCGGCGGTGCGGCTGCCGCAGCTGCCGCTGCCAGGCCGGCCGCTGACACTGCCGACGGGGCTGCCGGGGCCGGAGATCACGCAGCTTGAGCCCTTCATTCTCGAGACCGGTGAGGGCACCTCGTCGCGCGGCGCCCGGCGTGCGGCGCGGAAAGCCGATCCCGAGGTGACCGAGCACCTGGCGGACGCGGACTGGCGCGCGCACCACCTGATCAACCTCGCCGCGGTGCGTGGTGGCGACGAGGTGATCCGCGCCGCCACGCGCGCCGGCTGGCTCCCGAACGAGGTGACCAACGTCGCCGCCCTGCCGCACACGCGAGAGGCACAGGAGAAGCTGCGGGCGAAGGATGAGCCTAGGCCGGTGCACGACAGCGGGCACCCAGAATGGATCGAGCGTGTTCGTCGTCGCCTTGCGAACATCAAGACGGAATTGCATGATCGTTTTGGCGACACTGGAAGCCCCGAAAGAGACCAAGCGGCTCTTGATGCGTTAAGGGAGCTGCAAGAAGAGTTGCGTGATTTCATGCTGAAGCAAGACCGCCTTACCATGCTCCAGGGACAAGGGCCGCAGCAGGATGCCTGATCCAATCCTCATCTGGGACATGAACTGTTGTGCGATCGATGCAGTCAAGGTCAGCCACATGGGCCTCCATGACCGCACCACGGGCGTGCCTGACAGCAAGGAACTAAGTCACGCTGAGTACGGCATGTGGGAGCAATACGGCATCCTCGAAGGCGAGCGCCGGCCACTGCCGCCCCCGTTCCCGCCGGTCACGCTGAACCTGCCGGTGCCGGACCGGTTCGACCTCGACTTCTTCCCCTGGAACTCCGTCTACTTCTGCTCGGCCCGCCTGCGGGCGGCCTTGGCGCAGCCGCCGGACGTGGTGCAATACCTGCTGGTGACGGTGAACACGCCCGATCCGCGCATCCGCGCCATGGACTACAAGGTCATCCGCGTGCTCGCCAGCCAGCCGGCCATCGATATCCAACGATCGGAGGGCGAGTTCACCATCAGGGAGGACCGGTTCGTCGGCGGCCCCGTCGTCTGGCCCGGTTTTAACAATCGGATGGCCCTGCTGCCTGGCCTGCAGCCACGTACCGCGATGTTCCGTGCCGACGAGTCCAGGACGAATGTCTACGCGACCGACGAACTCGCCGAGCGGGTGATGCAGGCTGGCTGCCTCGGCATCGAG
>CAXSFF010000225.1:0-5972 GCA_964236035.1 uncultured Acetobacteraceae bacterium | reverse complement strand
CCCACTCACGAGAACCCGCTGACCGAGAAGCGGGCCGCCGAACCGCAAGGTCCGCAGCGCCGTCAGACCTGCCACCGGCAAGGCAGCCGCCTGCTCGAACGAGACGCTGTCCGCAAGCACGGCGACCCGGTGCAGAGGCGCCACGGCACGCTCGGCCCATCCCGCGCCGTCCAGCAGCGCTACGATGCGTGTCCCGACGGCGACCGGCCCGCCGCCTTCGGGGACAGCCGCGACGACGCCGGCCACGTCCTGCCCCGGACGCCATCCCTCCGGCCTTGCCTTGAGCAACTGAAGCTCGCCGCGATTGAGGGAAAAGGCCTTCACCTCGACTACGATCTCGCCCGGCCCCGCGGCGGGAGTTGCGACCTCGCGAAGTTCGACTGGGGCCGGACCGCCCGGCGTGTTGACCAGCGCCCGCATCGTCATGTGCTCTTCTGCCTTGTCCGGGACCATGCCTTGAACGGCCTCGCCGCCGGGCCGTTCCGCGACAGGTTGCGCGGAGTCTTCGAAGGGCGGCCTCGCACACCAGGTCGGCGTAGCCGGCCTCGGCGCGGGCCAGCAGGGCCTGGGTTTCCTGGATGCCCACGAACTGGCCAGCGCACCGCAGCAGCGCCTGGCGGACCTGCGACACGAGGGCCTCGCCGTCGACCAGGTCCTGCGTCAGCCGCGCGATGCCGTCCACCAGCAGCACGGCCATTGCCGGAGGAAGCGTCGGGTCAAGCTCCAGGCGCAAGCGAGGGATCGCAATGCCGAGGTCGACCTCGGTCGCTGCACGCAGATCATCCAAGTCGGCCTTGATTTGGGCCTGCTGGTCGTGGAACCCAGGGCCAAGCCGCAACTCGATCCGAGCCGCCTCGGGCGCATCGGGAATTGCGTTCAACTACCACATCGACGATCGTGCAGTGAGAATCTTCTTTGCCTGCTGTCTTTTGATGCTTACCAGTCGGCGAGCTTTTCGTTTGTCAGACACATTAACATATGGAGAAGAAAGCCTTATATCAAATGGACCTTCTTCGGTAGACCATATCTTGTCGAAGAGGAAACCAACCAACCCTGCTTGTTCAATCTGCGTTTTCATGTCACCTGTCACAAACGTCTCACCTCCAAGTGCATGCTTCATTTTAAATATAGATTGTCCTGCAAGAGCATCCTCTAATATAAAGTGACGGTACACACTCATAATACGGCCATCAGAAAAAGTTTCAAACTCTGATTTTTCAAGATTTAAGACATCTAAAGTCGATGTAAAAAAGAATAGCTTGTAAAAACATTCTTCACTCTTGCTTATGTTTTCTATGTTTGTACCAACGAAATATCCAGCACCTAAAAGTGATTTCTCAAAAAACTTTGAGGCAAATAAAATTAAACATAAAGGAAATGACGAGCCAAAATAAGCATTATCTGAGTATATATCACTATCTTTTAATTGATACCCTAAAATTTTTAGATTGACGCTACGGTCTATTGGCCAGTCGGAGTTACTTCTAGCTGCCCATTGTAGATCAGTGAGATCCTTCTTCTCAGAAGGAAGTACGCTTGTTAAGTCTGCATCAGGCACCATTAAGTATATTTCCATAACAACAATCCTTTCATTTAAGAACTGGTATCGCCTTTGTGGCACGATATGCAGGCTGCCCATTAATAACTTGGGTTTTTACACTATTTAGAATATCTATCACATCTGGCAAGCGCGGACGACGCGCTGCCGCCGCGCGGCGCAGGACGCCGGGGAGATCGCGGGCGGTGGGCGGAAATCGAAGGAGCGCCCTATCCTGACAGCCCAGCAGCAGCCTTCAGCGCACCAGCTCCCGCGTCATCTCCTCCAGCCCGCCCGGCGTCAGCGGGAACATCCGCCCGTCCAGCAGCCGCCCCAGCATCCCGACCGACTGCGTGTAGTCCCACTCCTCCCGCGGCAGCGGGTTCAGCCACGCGCTGCGGCGCCAATGCTGGGTGAGGCGCGTCATCCAGGCGCTGCCGGCCTCGGGGTTCCAGTGCTCCACGCTACCGCCGGGCAGGGCGATCTCGTAGGGGCTCATGCTGGCGTCGCCGACGAAGATCGCCCGGTACTCGGCGCCATAGGTGCGCAGCAGCTCGGAGGTCGCGACGGAGCTGCCGGCGCGGCGGCGGTTGTCGGTCCAGACGTGCTCGTAGACGCAGTTGTGGAAGTAGAAGAACGCCAGCCGCTTGAACTCGCTGCGGGCGGCGGAGAACAGCTCCTCGGACGCGCGCACGTGGTCGTCCATCGAGCCGCCGACGTCCAGGAACAGCAGCACGCGCACCGTGTTGCGCCGTTCCGCCTGCATCTTCAGGTCCAGCGACCCGGCGTTGTGCGCGGTGGCGCGGATGGTGCCGGGCAGGTCAAGCTCCGTCGCGGCCCCCTGCCGGGCAAAGCGGCGCAGGCGGCGCAGCGCCACCTTCAGGTTGCGGGTACCCAGCTCGATGCTGTCGTCAAGGTCACGGAACTCCCGCTTGTCCCACACCTTCACCGCCCGGCGATGGCGGCTGCCGTCCTGCCCGATGCGCACGCCCTCGGGGTTGTAGCCCTGTGCCCCGAACGGCGAGGTGCCCGCCGTGCCGATCCACTTGCTGCCGCCCTGGTGCCGGCCCCGCTGCTCTGCCAGCCGCTCGCGCAAGGTCTGCATCAGCTTGTCGAAGCCGCCGACGGCCTCGATCTGGGCGCGCTCCTCCGGCGTGAGCAGCTTCTCGGCCAGGCGGCGCAGCCACTCGGCGGGGATGTCGGCTTCGATGCCCTCCGCGGCAGCCGGCGCCACCGTCTCCAGGCCCTTGAAGCAGGCGGCGAACACTTGGTCGAAGCGGTCGAGGTGGCGCTCGTCCTTCACCAGGGTGGCGCGGGCGAGGAAGTAGAAGTCCTCGACGCTGTAGTCCGCGACCCCCGCCCGCATCGCGCCCAGCAGCGTCAGGTACTCGGTGATGGACGCGGGGACACCGGCTTGGCGCAAGGAGAGTACGAAATTGGTGAACATGCCGGGCGCTCTCTCAAGCATCAAGGATAGATGGGCACGCGCCGGAAGCTGTCGGCGACCGATTGGAACGACGCGAAGTCCTTGCGCGCCCAACGCCGGGTGGTCGTCAGCAGGAAGGTGTAGATGACGTCGGCGGCGCGGTCACGCCCCGTCGCCTGGATGAAGCGCGAGACCGTGTCGCCATGCGTGAACGTGACCAAGCAGGCGTGTTCGCGGCCGAGCCGGGTGGTGCCCACGCTGCGCGGGCCGGTCTCCTCGCCGGGCATGTAGCGGTTGGCGCACGGCCTGGTGTTGCCGAGGTCGGAGTTCATGTAGTCCGGGTAGACGACGATGTCGCGATGTTCGCCCAGGATCATGATCGGGCCATGGTTCGCGTCGCCGCCGTTGGTGACGTACTGTGCGGCCGCCGGCGGAGGCACGACGCTGAAGCCGTAGTCGATGCTGTCGAAGCGGCGGTCGTCGCGGTGGAAGTTCCTGGTCCGCTCCTGCATCCAGGCGGAGGGCGCGGCCTGCGCAGCGCCGATGGCCAGGGCGAAGGCCAGGAGGGCCAGCCTCACCGCTCGCGCCGGTTCAGGAACGCCAGCCGCTCGAACAGGTGCACGTCCTGCTCGTTCTTCAGCAATGCGCCGTGCAGCGGCGGGATCACCACGTGCGGCTCCTTCGAGCGCAATGCCTCGGCGGGCATGTCCTCGATCATCAGCAGCTTCAGCCAGTCCAGCAGCTCGCTGGTGGCGGGCTTCTTCTTCAGGCCCGGCACCTCGCGCACCGCGAAGAACACGTTGAGCGCCTCGCGCGCCAGGTCGTGTTGGATGCCCGGGTAATGCGCGGCCACGATGCGGTCCATGGTCTCACGGTCGGGGAAGCGGATGTAGTGGAAGAAGCAGCGGCGCAGGAACGCGTCCGGCAGCTCCTTCTCGTTGTTGGAGGTGATGATCACCACGGGGCGGTGCCGGGCGGCGACGGTGCGCTGGGTCTCGTAGACGTGGAACTGCATGCGGTCGAGTTCGAGCAGCAGGTCGTTGGGGAACTCGATGTCGGCCTTGTCGATCTCGTCGATCAGCACGACGGCGGTCGCTTCGGCGTCGAACGCGTCCCACAGCTTGCCGCGCACGATGTAGTTGCCGATGTCGGCGACCCGCGCGTCGCCGAGCTGGCTGTCGCGCAGGCGGGACACGGCGTCGTACTCGTAGAGGCCCTGTTGCGCCTTGGTGGTGGACTTGATGTGCCACTCGATCAGCGGGTGGCCGAGGGCGGCGGCAACTTCCGTGGCCAGCACGGTCTTGCCGGTGCCGGGTTCGCCCTTGATCAGCAACGGCCGCTGCAACGCGACGGCGGCGTTGACGGCGACCTCCAGGTCACGGGAGGCGATGTAGCGTTCGGTGCTTTTGAAGCCGCTCACAGGATGGTCTCCGCCGGGTCGGCGAAGAGTAGGAGCAAGGCCGGGCGCTGCCTATCCTTTCCGACGTGCCTCCTGCCTGCGCATCGGCATCTGGTCGATGGTGGCGAACAACTGCGCCGAGGCCAGGGGGGCGAACTCGCGCTGCTTTTCGCCGCCGTCCTTGCCGAGCAAGATGACGGCGAACGAGCCTGGCGCCACGCCGAACCTGCGGCGAAGATCCGGGTACGCGGCGCCAACCACCTCGACCAGCACCAAGTCCCGTTCCGCAAAGCCAAGCTTCGCGGCATCGACCGCATGCATCTGATCGAGGAGTCGCTGATCAGCAGCGTCGGGTGCGAACACCAGCAGCACCCGCGAGCGCCACCGATGCTGCATCAAATCCGGCTCAGCGTAGGCTTGGCCTGTCACAGTTATCAATATCGCCAACAACGCCAGGCTGAGTCTCATACCAATTACGTTGGCCATTGATCTGTCGACTTGATGCTTGTCATTGCGAACCGCCGCTTGGCGGTGCGGCAATCCAGGGCAACACGGCGGGTTCAAGTCGCGCGACCGTGGATTGCCACGTCACAATGACGGCTTCAAGGTTGATCTACAACGCCGGTGATATCAGTGGCTTTTGCCGCGCCCGGTCTTGCCCTGCAACGCGTCGATCTTCTTGGAGGCCTCCGCCTTGGTCAGCGACGGATCGAACTCCTCGCCGGCCTCCTCGGACAGGGTTTTCAGGTATGACGCCTGCGCCCCCGTCATCGTCTCGTCGCCGGTGGTCCAGTCATCCGGGTCCTTGACGGTGTTGGAGGGCGTGTCGTCGGCGGGGGGAGTCTTCGGGTTCGTGCTCATGCCAAGGCAACGCCGCTGTGCACGCTCTGTTCCCATCCACACACGCGGAGTTCAACCACCCAGCAACGCCTTGCGCGCCAGCTCCATCGCGCCCGCCCGCGACCCGGCCGCCGCCACGAACCGCCGCAGATGCACGAACACGGCGTCCGCCACGCCCGTCTGCTCGGCCAGCGCCGCGTCCTGCAACCCGGCCCACGCTTCCGGCAGCGGCAGGCGCTGCGCGAACGAGCCAGGTTCCGGCGGCATGCTGTCCACCATCCAGTTGCCGTTCGACACCGGATACACGGCGTAGATCACCGGCAGCGCGTGCGCGAACACGGCGCGCTGCCACGGCATGCCGCGCGCCAGCTCCAGGACGCGCGGATCGGCGGAGGCAGCGTGCGCGGCCACCACCACGGCGTCGCTCGCCAGGCGCGAGCGCAGCGCCTCGACCCGGCGCCGCAGCACGCCCTCCACCATCGCCGTCGCGCGCAGGAAGGCGGCGTCCGCCTGCTCCGGCGCGTCGTCCCAGCTCGGGTTGAAGTCGCCGACCAGGGCGGCGAGGCCAAGCTCGTCCGAACGCTGGGCGACGCCGTTGTCGACCTCGTCGATGCGCCGCACCAAGGTATTGTCGAGCTCGCCGGCGATCTCGGCCGCGAACGCCTCCGTGGCCAGCGCCGCGCGCACGGCGGCGGTGCCGTGTTCCTGCCACACCAGGCCGGCGGCGCTGAACGGGGTGCCATCGGGCCGGGCCGGCGCGCCGCGCTGGT
>CAXSFF010000224.1:0-5978 GCA_964236035.1 uncultured Acetobacteraceae bacterium | reverse complement strand
CATGCTCGGCTACGGCGAGGGCGCCGAGGATGGCCTCACCGCCCCCGTGCCGTGGGGGCACATCACCTGCGGCGGCAGCGTCGCCAACATCGAGGCGCTGTGGGCGGCGCGGAACCTGAAATACGCCGCCGTCGCGCTGAAGGCCGCCATCCGCGAAGTGCCCATCCTCGCCCCCGCCCGCGACCTGGAAGTGCCGATCTGGAGCGGCGGCACGGCGCGGCTGGCGGACCTCGACACCTGGGTGCTGCTCAACCTGGACCTCGACGTGGTGGCGGGGCTGCCGGGTCAGATGGCCAAGCTGGGGATCGACCCGGAGCGGTTGCGGCAGGTGCTGACCGCCTACGCCGTGCAGAACGTCGGCCTGGTCAAGTTCCACCGCAACTTCATGCCCGACCTGCACGAGTCGCCCGTGCTGCTCGCGCCGGCCACCGGGCATTACTCCTGGCCGAAGGCCGCCACCGTGCTGGGCCTGGGCCAGAACGCCGTGCTGGTGCAGCGCGTCGACCACGACGCCCGGCTCGACCTGGAGCACGTCGAGGCGACGCTGTGGGACATCCTGCGCCGCCGCATCCCCGTGCTGATGGCGGTCGCCGTGCTGGGCAGCACGGAGGAGAGCGCCGTCGACCCGCTGGCCGGGCTGCTGGACCTGCGCGAGCAGTTCCGCGCCCGCGGGCTGAATTTTATCATCCATGCCGATGCCGCGTGGGGCGGGTATTTCCGCTGCATGCTGCGCGATACGCCGGCGGCCAGCGAGCCGTCCGACATCCCGGAAAGCGCGATGAGCGGCTACGTGCGGGAGCAGTACAGCCGCCTGCGGCACGCCGACAGCATCACCGTCGATCCCCACAAGGGCGGCTACGTGCCCTACCCGGCGGGGGCGCTGTGCTACCGCAACGCCGCCATGCGCGACTCGATCTCGCTGCAGGCCCCCGTGGTGTTCCACAGCCAGTCGGAGCCGACGGTGGGCGTCTATGGCATCGAGGGGTCGAAGCCGGGTTCGGCGGCGGCGGCGGTCTGGCTGGCGCACCGGGTGATCCGCCCGGACCGCAGCGGCTACGGGCGCATCCTGGGTCAGTGCATGTGGACGGCCAAGCGGCTGTTCTGCCGCCTGGCGACGCTGGACGACCCGCGGTTCACGGTGACGCTGTTCAACCGCACCCCGGCCGAGCGCGCCCACGCGCAGCCCGGCGCGCTGGCGGCGGAGCGGGCGCAGCTCCGCCGTTTCGTCGAGCTCGACAACGCGGCCCTGGCGCGATTGCTGGCGGACGACCCGGCGGAGCGCGACCTGTTCGCGGCGGTCGGGTCGGACCAGGTCATCCTGGCGTTCTCGCTGAACTTCATGACGAGCGACGGCCCCAACACCGACCTGGCCCGCGCCAACGCCTTCAACGAGCGCGTCTTCGGCCTGTGCAGCCTGATCGAGCCGCGCGAGGACCCTGGCGGCATCGAGCTGATGCTGACCAGCTCGCGGTTCGATCCGCAGGTCTACGGCGCGGGCTTCGTGGACCGTTTCTGTGGCCGCCTGGGCGTGCGGCCGCACCCCGGTGCCGGCGTGGCGTTCCTGATCGCCACCACCATGGACCCCTGGACGACGCAGACGGCGGCAGGCGACTTCCTCGCCGTGATCGAAGGCGCGTTGCGGAGCGCTGCCCACCGCGCGCTGGATGAACTGGGCTTTGGCTGATGCCGGCAGCGTCGGTGTTCAACGCCCAAACCGTCATTGCGAGGAGCCGCTTGGCGACGCGGCAATCCAGGGCCGCGCGACGAGCACCTGCCGCGTGGCCCTGGATTGCCACGCCGAAGCCGGCTCGCAATGACGGCTGTTGCGGCGACGGGTCGTCATCCAAATCAGGACGCCGGCAGGATCGCCGTCGGCGTCAGCGGATCGTCCAGTTCCGGGGCGCCGGAGATGTGCTGGTAAGTGGCGTAGATCAGCAGCCCCGTAGGCACGTCCTTCCACACGGTGCTGACGGAACGGTAGCTGTTGCCGTCGAAGCCCTCGCGATAATGCGAGATCTTCATCGCCCGGTAGGTGTGACCAAGCAACGGGATGTCCTCAATGCCGTCGTTGCGGATCAGGTCGTGGTAGTGCCGTTGCGGCGTCACCGCCGTGTCGAACGCCGCCACCTCGCCGGTGCGGCCATGGATCACCTTGCGCAACCCGGCGTAGCCGTTGTCGGCGCCGGGCCATTGGGTCAGCCAGATGCCGTACCAGGCCGACACCGTGTCCGTGCCGATCCGCATGCGGCAGAGGTCCGGGTTGGCCGGGTCGGCGCCCAGGAACTCGAACGCCGGCCCGCCGCGTTGCTCCACCCGGCCCCCCGCGGCCGGGCAGGATCGTGGCACGGTGCCGTCCGCCGGGGTGACGGAGCCGCCGATGATCAGCGCCGGGTAGTCCCGCGCCGCCTGGTCCAGGCCCGGCGAGCCATGGCCAGGCGCGCAGGCGGAGAACGCCAGCAAGCTCGCCCCGGCAACGGCCTTGGTGATCGCGGAGCGGTGCATGCGCAAAAGCCTCGCTGCTGGCCTGGATCGCCGCTCACGGCGGCACGGCCCGCGACATGATGGCGAAGCCCTGGCGCCACAAGGCCTTGCGCCGCTCGGTCAGCTCGGCCAGCGCGAACACGAGCGCCAGGGTGCCGCCGACGATCACCACCCTGGTGGGCAGCGCAGACGGCGGCCATGGCACCTGCGTTGCCAGGAACTGCGCGATCGGCAGGTGGAACAAATACAGCGAGAAGGTCGCCCCGGCCGTCCACCGGATGCCTGCCGCACACCGCGCGAACAGCGGCGCGAGCCGGGCGGACACGGCGCTGAACCCGACCAAGTGCGCGGCGAACAGAGTCCCGACCAAGTAGTCCTGCGGCAGGTCGGGGTTCACCAGGCTGCTAGGCCCCCACGCGGCGAGGCGGTGGCCCTGCCACGCCCATGCCTCGTAGCCGACCCAGGACATCGCCGCCCCGGCGCACAGCATGGCTCCCGGGGTCTCCGGCAACTTCCCTCTGGCGCAGAGATGGTAGGCGGCGAATCCGGTCAGCCACAGCAGGAAGAGGCCGGCGACCTGCGGCCCGACCACGGCCAGCGCCGCCACGACGCCGATTGCCCGCCACCGCCTGGGCGCGAAGACCGCGATCCCGAACACGGCGTAGTACGGCACCTCGTAGCCGAGCGACCAATACGACAGGTCGGAGCCGGGCGCGATGTCCAGGAACCAGAGATGGTTGATGAACAGCAGGCTGGCCAGGAACTGCAGCGCCCGCCCGCTGCCCTCGTAGCCCCACGCGGCGCTGTACAGGTCCGGCCGCGCCGCGCTGCCGAGGGCGTCAAGGGCGAAGGTCAGCACCAGGGCCGGGAGCGCCACCGAATAGATGCGCGCCGCCCGCGCGATGGCGTAGCTGGCGACGGACCTCTCCCGCATTTCGGTGACATAGCCGATCACGAAGCCCGACAGCACGAAGAACATGGCGACGGCCTCGGGCGCATACGGCCCGGCCTGCCAGAACAACCCGCCGGTCAGCCGCTGCCCCGAGAGGTGGCCGAAGAACACCGCCAAGGCCGCCAGGAACCGCATGGCGTCGAGATAGAGGGACAGCTCACGACTCACCCGGTCATCCGCCATCCTGTTGCAGCAGCGGATGGTCTATGCGCCTGAAACCTTAACGGCGCATCAACCAGCGGCGGGCGACGGCGTGAGGTCGGGCGCGGTATGGCTCGGTGCGGTCTCGCCAACACGATGCACGACGCGTTAACCCATCGCTGCTACACAGTCGCCGCACCGCAGGAGGCTGCATGACGATCTTGACCAACGCCCGCATCGTGCTGGCCGACAGCGTGCTGCACGGCACCATCGTGCTGGAAGGCGACCGCATCGCCGACATCCAGCCGGGGCGCTCCACCGCGCCGGGCGCCGCCGACATGGAGGGCGACACCCTGATCGCCGGGGTGATCGACCTGCACACCGACAACCTGGAGCGCCAGGTGCAGCCGCGCAGCAACGCGCGCTGGCCGTCCCGCTCGGCCATGGTTGCGCATGACGCGCAATGCGCCGCGGCGGGAGTGACCACGGTGCTGGACGCGCTGTGCCTGGGCAACCTCGGGTTCGAGAAGGACCGGGTACGGACGTTCCTCGACGGCGTGGCCGACGGCGACGCCCTGGCCGGCACGGGGCTGCTGAAGAGCGAGCACTACCTGCACCTGCGCTGCGAGGTGCCGGCGGCCGACATGCTGGAGCTGCTGGACCCCGTCGCCGACCATCCGCGCGTGCGCATGGTGAGCCTGATGGACCATTGCCCCGGCGTCGGCCAGTACGCGGACCTCGACCGCTACCGGGCGATGCGACGGCAGGACGGGCTGGACGCCGACTACATCGAGCAGCGCATCGCCGAGCTGCAAATCCAGCGCGCCCACGCCCGCGACCCCAACCGCCGCGCGCTGCTGGAGCGGGTGCGGCCGACGGGCGTGGTGATCGCCAGCCACGACGACCGGCTGCAGGAGGAGATCGACGAGAACCACCGCGACGGCATCCGCATCAGCGAGTTCCCCGTCACCATGCTGGCCGCCACCGCCGCCAAGGCGCGCGGCATCCAGGTGATTGCCGGGGCGCCCAACATCGTCCGCGGCGGCAGCCACGGCGGCAACGTCGCCGCCGCCGACCTGGTGCGGGAGGGGGCGGTGGACGCCTTCGCCTCCGACTACGTGCCGGCCAGCCTGATCGAGGCGGCGTTCCAGTGCGTGCAGGAGACGGGCATCCACCTGCCGGCGGCGGTGGCGCTGGTGACGCAGCGCCCGGCGGCGATGGCGGGCCTGCCGGACCGCGGGCAGCTGTCGCCGGGTCTGCGCGCGGATGTGGTGCGGGTGCGGGTGTACGAGGGGTTGCCGGTGGTGCGGCACGTCTGGCGCGCCGGCGAGCGGGTGATCTGAGGCCCGGCATGGGCGCGCGCGTCGCCGTCTATTATGCACCGACCCCCGACGATCCGCTCTGGGCCGCGGGCTGCGACTGGCTTGGCCGCGACCCCGCGTCCGGCCGCCGCATCCCGACCGACCGCGAGGAGCTGAAGCGCGACCCGTGCCGCTACGGCTTCCACGCCACGCTGAAGCCGCCGATGCGCCTCGCATACACCTGGGCCGCCGTGCTGGAGGACGCCGAGGCCCTGGCCGACCGCCTGGCGCCGTTCGACCTGCCGCCGCTTGAGGTCGTCGATCTCGGCGGCTTCCTGGCGCTGCGTGAAACGGCGCCGTGTCCGCCGCTGCGCGCCCTGGCCGATGCCTGCGTGCTGGAGCTGGACACCCATCGCGTGCCGCCCGCCGCCGAGGAGATCGCCCGCCGCCGCCAATCCGGCCTGTCGCCGCAGCAGGACGCCATGCTGCTCGACTGGGGCTACCCCTACGTGCTCGACGCCTGGCGCTTCCACATGACGCTGACCCGGCGGCTCAGCGCGGCCGAACGCGCCGTCGTGCAGCCGGAGGCGGAGGCGCATTTCGCCAACACCGTGGGCCGTGCGCGCCGGGTGATGGATATTTGCCTGTTCACCCAGGCTGCCCCGGACGCGCCGTTCCTGCTGGCGCAGCGGCTGCCGCTGCGGGGCTAGCGCCTTTCCACGCGACGCGGTTATGTTCGCTGTATGTTCCCATCCAGCGCGCCCTATGCCGAGTTGCAGGTCACGTCCAGCTACTCGTTCCTGCGCGGCGCCAGCCACGTTGAGGAGCTGCTGTTGCAGGCGCACGCGATGGGCCTGGCCGCCATCGCCATCACCGACCGCAACTCGCTGGCCGGCATCGTCCGCGCCCATCAGCGCGCCATAGAGCTTGGCATCCGCCTGGTGGTCGGCTGCCGCCTGGACCTGGACGAGGGCGCGTCCGTGCTGGTCTACCCGGCCGACCGCGCCGGCTATGCCCGGTTGTGCCGCCTGCTCACCAAGGGCAAGCAACGCGCGGGCAAGGGCGCTTGCAGCCTCGGTTGGGACGACCTGGCCGAGCACGCC
>CAXSFF010000223.1:0-5990 GCA_964236035.1 uncultured Acetobacteraceae bacterium | reverse complement strand
TCCAAGGGCGATTGAGCCAAACCGGGCTGCGCTCGTTCGAATTGTTCGGCGAGCGCCATTACAAGCCGATCAAAGCGGGCATCGCCCTTCGCTTCCGCCCAACCACGCAACAGCAGTTCCTCGGCGACTTGCACGACAGAGGCCAAGTCGTTGCCGGGCAGTGCTAACCGGCGCAGAAGTCCACGCGAGCGGTTGCTGACGTGCCAGCCGCATCGTCGGAAGTCCTGCAGAATCTCCATCGACCCCAATCTGACAAAGCTGTAGCCCGCTTCGGACAGCTTTGCGACTGAATCGAAATAATCGTCTGCAGGAATTTTGCCGTTCAGCAATCCATGCTGGAGTGCTGCCTGGGTCCAAACTCCACGCGCGCCAGTCGAGGCTTCTGATACCATGCGCAGCACATGGTCGTCGCACAGTAGTACTCGGCCAGGCTCCTGAGCTGAAATCGCTGAGTCGAGAAAAGCGCGGTGGAGTGTCCCATATATATTCACGGCCTCAGGGGCGACCGGGGTCACGGCCTCCGCGGGCACAAGCGCGCACTTCTCGGCGAAGTCGAGGGCGTGCTTCGCGACGGCGATACGTTCCTCACCTTCGGTCTCGCTTATCTTGTGCATAATGTATTGATCGCCAGTCCAGGCGAGACTACCCTTCTGTCCGCGTCTATCTTGGGAGCGTTCTTCCACCAGCTCGCGCAGCATGTCGATGGTGGTCTGTGTCACTGCCAATGGCGGTAGCGACGCACGCAGCAGGTCTGCAAAGCCAAGCCGCACAGCGCTATAAGGCATCAGCGGGTCTAAAACACATAGGTCTGCAGCTTGAAGAGCTTCAAATGCCTGGTCTGCCTCTTCCTGGGTTCCTGCCGAACAGAAGATCGGCATGTCTGGACGCTCCCTGAAGCTGTCCCAGACATCGTATATATTACTCCCTGCCATAGCCGCCACGAGGGCAAGTGGCACTCTGTGTTCTCGGTAGTGGGTCTGTAGGTCAGCAGTGTGTTCGGCATATCGGCGCACGGCGCGCAGTACTGGCTCGACCCCCTCAGTCCCACTTTCCGTATCGATCTCGAAAGTACTGAATGCTCGACTCTCTGGGAAAAGCCTGTGGAACTCGGCTAAGCAACGGAAATGCGCATGCAGAAATTTATCCTGGATCTGCTTCACCCGAAAACGATGCGGTTCGGCGCCAAGCACGGGAAGATCGATCTCATCGCCCACACCTAAGCCGAGCAGGCGCAAGGCTAAACCGCCTGCTGGAGATACCTCATCTCGCTCAATGCGGGGTTCGGGTTCAGTTTCGATGATCTGTATGAGGACACGCCTACCGTCCACCTCCTCCAACGTGACTGCCGTGTCGAGCGCAATTCGGTCTGGAGTAGGCATGCCGCCCTGCGCAGTCCGACCAAAGAGAAATAAGCCGAAGGCGTAGGCGACGTGAATCGACTCATCATTATAGCCTTGCCTCAGCGCGCGATAACCAATGCGCAGACATTTTATATCGGAAAGGTGGTGGTCCACCAACCGAGCAACGGTTATCAGCTCGCGGGCGCCACCAGTTATTGTCGCAGGCACGCCGGCGAGCCACTTTCGAGCAGCTGCGGTGCTCCCTGTACGTTCACATAGATCGAGCCATACTAGACGTATAGGTAGGTCATCAGGCTCCTGCGTCAAATGCTGCTCGGCTAACCTGAGCGCTTGTGGCCACATGCCGATGCGCTCGTATAGGGTTATGCCAAACTCGAAGTATGGCCTTGCTGCGCGTATCGAGGCGGCCATTGACTCGAATAACTGCCGCGCTTCGCGCCGTCGGTCTGCCAGGATCAGTGCGCGCAAGCGGCCGCGCAACACGAGTGTGTCTCGGTCCAAAGGGGCAGGCAAGGTTGCAAACAAGTCAGCGGATCGAGAGTGCTCGCCAAGTGCGCCCAGAGCATCCGCAGCAAGGGCGCGGTCGCGTGGGTCAATGGTGGATGAGGAAATCCGAATGAGATCCGCCAGAAGACGGCTGTGAAGTGCTTCGTCGACTTTTGCTGCTTCCAGGACAGACGAGCGCACGATGATAGAGTTTGGGTAGGCATTCCAGGCGGCTGTGATCGCTGTTGCTCGGCCGCCAGTCGCTAGTAGCGCTTCGAGCTCAAGTGCTGCTGCGCCTTCTCGCGCCCTATCGCCCGTTGGTAGGCTTTCAAGTGCTTCCGCAGCCGCTCTACGTGCGCCATCGATATCGCCGCATTCAAGCGCAGCTTTACCAAGGAATAAACGATCGTCTGATGTCAAATCGGCGTCTTGGATCGAGGACAGCGCCGTGTGCACCCCGGACCAATTGCTTTCGACTGCGAGCTCTACAGCATGACGGCGGAGCAGCACCTGGTCACCCGGGCAAAGCTGCAATCCTTCAGCGATAGCCCGTGCTGCGCCCTGTTCATCCCCGGCAACATTGAGGGCCGCAGCAAAGTTTGCAGCAATGTGGCCCATGCGTCGGGCGTGATCTCCAGCTTTGATCCCGTCCCACGCTTGGCGCAGCAACTTCAGAGCTCTGCTGAAACCCTCTGCCAGCTCGATAGGTACGGCCTTGGTGAGTGCAATCGCCTCTTCCTCGAAAATCGGCGCAAGGAGTTCCTCTGCAAGCGTGGAGCATGCGCGCCAGTCTTTTGGTGCGCGGGCGTATGCGTCCTCGGCGATGCGTAATGCGCTTGCGCGCTCACCACGGTCGCGGGCCGCAGTAACCAAGCTGATGAGGACATCCGGCTTGGTTTGTAGGGCCTCTGGGATGAGTGCCTGCACCTCGGAAAAAGTGAGCGCAACGGGCGCAACGAGCGGCAGAACTACTGCGGCCTGCCCGCAGTCCGGGTCCCCGGAGAGAGCCTGCGTTGCCGAGCCGAAAGCGGCTTCAGTCTCGCCTGAGAGGTATTGAGCCAGAGCAAGCACGGCGCGTGCCCCAGCGTAGTTTGGGTTTTCGGCATAGGCCGCCCGAAGGTCACGGATCGCACCTGCTTGGTCATCCAGAACAAGGCGAGCAAAGCCGATGGCAGCGAGCAAACGACTGCGATTATGAGGCGAAGCGCCTGCCCACTCGTCTCGTCGGAGCTTATCGAGTAGATCCATGGACGCACGAACTGAGCCCGCGTTGCTCAGGTCTACTGCGTCCTTAATGCGGACATGCAGTCCGTTATCGGGATCAGCCGCGGACCCTGTCGTTCCCGACCCTGCGTTCATCCCGGAAAAAAAGCGAGCGAAAGCGCCAGGGCTCGCAGCATCAAGGGGCTGGAGCCCGGCAAGCAGGATCAGGTTGCCGCCAGTCGTGACGTTCGTGAGATTGAAGGCGGCAGTGTCCGCTGGGGCCGCCGCCGCCTCAATCAGTTTTTTGGGGCGGATTCCTGCAGCCCGGCCCGAATGCCCTCAACTTCGAAATTACCCGCAACCGTTGTCCGTCGTATGCGCACCGCCGTGCCTTGGGTGACGACGTCTCTAAAGTTGACGTTGGCGGCTTGCAAATCCTCGATATCCAAGCCTATCGACTTGGCATCCGCAGCAGGCATGTCTGCGAGCGCATGCGCAAGCCGTTGAGCTAGCTCCTGCACTGCTGGGTCGTCCGAAGCGCCCGACTTGATCAAAGCTTCGGCAACAGCCGCCTTTTGCGGAGCAGAGGAGGGATCCTCCTCTAGGGCTTCCACAGCAGCCTTGCGCCTGAAACGCTCCGCAATGACCGCCTTCAGCGCAGAGTAGGCATCCTTGACCACCGCTGACCCTACGCCCGACACCGCGGCGATGGCACCGGCAGACAAGGCATCAGTGATGGAAGTTGGTATGAGATCCATTCTGCATAGAAGGGAAGCGTTGCCTCATGTTTCAAGCTTTGTAGATACCGTAGAAAGTCAGCTTGAGGGTCCGCGATACCGTACGGCGAATTGGCGATTCGATGGGCTAAAGCGGTGATGTCAGATGGCAGAACGCACAGCTTCGCGGTCACTGAGCGCTATGGCGGCGTCATGCCGCCTTGCTGTCCCGCACCCGCTGCCAATAGCCGCAGAAGTCCACGCTGGTGCGCGCCGCCAGCGCCAGCCGCACCACGCCGTGGGCCTGCACGCCGTTGCTGTCCCGGCGGTGCCCCTCGCGCCAGGCGCTCTCCTGCGCGTAGCGCGCCAGGTAGGGGCCCGCGATGTGGTGGTGGTGCCCGGCCTCGGCGCGGCGCAGGCGGGAGAAGAAGCTCTCCGCGCCGTTGGTGCAGGCGCCGTCCTCCGAGTAGGCGAGCTGGTGGTTGATCCGCCTGACCGTGTAGTGGGCGTGCAGGTCGTTCCACGAGTTGGCGTCGTCGGCCATGATTTCGGTGCCGCGCGCTACGTGGTTGCGGATGTAGGAGACGGCCGCGGCCTCGGTGCGGAACGCCGCCGGCATGACGTGGCCGTCGCGCTGGCGGATTACCACGACGCACTGCCGCTTGCCGTTCTGGTTCCTGGTCAACCTGCGGTCCCGGCGGTTCTCCTTGTGGTTGGCCGGCTTGATGTAGCCGCCGAAGTAGGCGCCATCGACCTCGACCACCTTGCCCTCGCCGCCGAGCTTGTAGCCCTTGACCTCGGAGGCCAAGGCCTCGCGCAGCTTGTGGCTGAGCACCCATGCCGTCTTGTAGGCCACGTCCAGGTCGCGTGAGAGCGCCAGGGCGGACTTGCCTTTGACCTCGTTGCAGAAGATCGCGATGGCGGCGAGGTAGGTGACAAGCGGCAGCTTGTGGAAGGCGAACAGCGTCCCGCTGGTGAGGCTGAAATCCTTGCGGCACGCCTTGCAGCGGAAGCGCAGGGCACCGGACGGCCGGCGGGCCTCGTAGCAGGTCGGGCATTCGCAATGCGGGCACACCGCCTTTCCGTCGGTCTCGGCCCAGCGCAGCTTGGCGAACAGCAGCTCGGCATCCCGCTCGCCCATGCGCAGCACAGCGGCGATGCTGAGCGACCTGGCGGCTGCGGAGAGGAGGAAATGCTGGGCCATGCCTCGTATCTGACTGCAAGTTGTCAGATATGATAAGAACACTTGTTCTCGTTGTCAACAGGAAGATGGCACATATGATGGGTTCATGGTGCAGTGATCGGGGCAAGCAGTAATGGGCGCAGCGGACGCGGAGAAGGCCTGGGCGGACCGGATGCGTCGGTTCCTGAAGGCCGAGCTGAAGCGCGCCGAGGTGACGTATGAGGAGCTTGCGCGCCGGCTCGGCGAGCACGGGATGGAGGAGACCGAGGCCTCGATCGCCAGCAAGCTCAGCCGCGGCACCTTTGCCGCGACCTTCTTCGTCGCCGCCATGAAGGCGATCGGCGTCCAGACGCTCAGGCTGGAAGACGTGTAGTCCTGGCATTGCTTATGGAGAGTCGTGCGTGAAACTGACAAGCCTTCTAACCAAGATGCGCAGCCACGGTCCAAAGCGCAAAGGCCAGCAGGCCTCCCCCTCCAATAATCCAGCCAGCGTATCCAGCGATGCCAAGCCAATTTGGGCCGTGACGCCACCCCCTGATAGAGGCTGGCACCCCCAGGAGGAACGGCACCGCGCACAAGAGAAGCAGTTTTGGGGCCGCTCGCTGGTACTTACCGGCGTTGCCGTTGTTGGTGGTGTCGTCACCGCTATCTTGGCCGCCGGTGCGTTGTGGGCGAGTTGGCGCGCCGTGGACGCAGCCAACATCCAGGCTCAGGCAGCTCGACAGTCGGTCATCAGTTCCGACGCCGCCTCCGCCCGGTCGCTCGACGCCAGCCTTGAGGCCGTTCAGGAAGCTCACCGTCAGACCGAAGTCGCCAGACAGTCGTTGTCCACCTTCGATCGCCCCTGGCTCAAGACAACCGACACGCCTGACATTGAGCTGAAGGTGCTCGACGATGTTAGTGTATTGGCGACGATGCATGTGCCGATAAAGAATATCGGCCGCTCGCCGGCAGAGCGCGTCCATGTCAATGCAAGGCTTCTGAGTCAATGGTATAACGTGGATGCTCCTGCTGCGGTCAGAAATTATTGCCATGAGCTGG
>CAXSFF010000222.1:0-6000 GCA_964236035.1 uncultured Acetobacteraceae bacterium | reverse complement strand
CGGAGCTGGAGGCCAAGGCAGGCTCGGACTTCTTCTTCGTGGATGCGGCCGACCCCGTCCTGGTTCGCCAGCATGAACCTCAGGGCGTCGTTGGCTGTCTGGTCCGTTCCCTTGAAGAAGCGATCCTCCATGATGCCCTGCTTCTCCATTTCCAGCCCCGTAACGGTGTAGAGGTTCCTCTTCCACCCGGCCGCTTCCGCGAACTTGCGCTTGGGCCTGACCTCCCGGTGGGGACGGCTGAACTCGCATATCCGCCCATCCGGCCCGGCCCAACGGCCCAGGTAGAAGGTCGGGATGTAGTGGTGCTTGAAGGATTGTTGCGCCATGCCGAAAGCGTCTAACGCGAGATGGACGTGAAGCGTGCCCTGCGAGGCTCATGCGAAAACCTGGCGTTTGCGTCCAGAAACCGAGACAATCTGGCATCGGCTTGAAGACAAGGAATTTCATGAAGCACAGCAGGGTAACGACCATCCTGGCATTCCTGACCATGATCGGCGCCGGATCTGCTCATGCCCAGGCATCCATGTTCAGGATGACCTTCGACGAGTTTCGGAAGGCACTCGACGGAACGATCCGGCTGGACACCATCGACTCGGCCGCACCAGACGCGAACACGACGACGGGATGCCGCAAGGTGAAGGACACCTACCAGTGCGCCTTCCATGACGCTGGGTTCCAGCACACGGTGGAGGGTTTCAGGAAACTCGGCATGGTGAACGGGCGGTTCAGCCTGAAGATGCGGCTGCAGGTCGACACCGTGCAGGGAAAGGTCAGCAAGGTCACCCTCTTCGGCGACCGCTCCGATCCCGCCAACCTGTTCGGATTTATCGGCACGGTGGTGAACGTCATGCAGGTGTCCGACCCCGGTGCGGGCAAGGGCGAAGGCGAGATGACCAAAATCTCCGACAGACTCGGGTTGATGCGCGGCGACGATGCCCCGGATATCGGGAAGCCGCGCAAGGCCGTGCTGCCCTATGCGGCCATCAACTGCATCGAGCGGAACTCTCACGTCAGCATGGCCATGGAGTGCGATTTCATCCAGAACCCTGGGTAAGCTGTCGTCGCACACCACCAATCAGCTAAGGCTATAATCCGTTGCGCGCATCCGGCAGCTGTCCACGCGAATGTCCGCGTCGTGCCAGGGGGGAAGTTCCCGTCTAGCCACTCGCGGTCCTCCCTGATGAGGTACCGATAGGCGTTGAACGCGTGACGCAGTATCTGTCTCGTCGGGATCCGATGCCCTCTTGGCTTGGTAGACGATCCGATCCGGCCCCTGCGCCGCGGTCGGTCGGCAGAACAAACATGGGAAGTTGAAGGGCGGCGAGAAAGGCTGATTACCGACTCTGAGACGAATTCCGGTTTCACCTGCCACGCTTGAACTTTCCCCGGATGGATCGGGGCGGTTCTTTTGGACGCGGCAGCTTCTCCATCGTGAGCACCAAGAGGAACGCATCCAGCCATTTTTCTGTATGGTGATCCCGGAGCGGCGGGCGGGGGATGTGCCCTATTCCGTCGGCGAGCGCCTCCAAGCTTGTCAGGTTTGCCTTGAATCCTGCTGCATCCCCGATGCGCACACTGGTTTTGTCCGGGCCGCATAGCGACCATGGTTCCGTCGGGCTGTGCGCCAGGATGTGGGACCATAAATCCCTCTCGCCTGGATCGGGCCGGGGTATGTTGCACCCCGCTACGAGGACAGCCAAAACTGCCCGCTGCTCGTCGGTTACGTCATGGGATCCTTTGAGGGCGACCGACAATTCTCCAGCCACGATGTCCCGGTCAAGGGTTCGGCGGCGGGGAATCGTGCAAGCCTCCGCTTCGCACTCTTTCACCGTCTCCAGATCGTATCTGGACGAGATCGCCTTCCAGCAACCTGTCCGGTGCGCCTCGATGATCGAATTCGTGTCGATGTAGACCAGGGTACCGGCTTTTGGCCGCACGGGCGTTCCTCAGATAGGCGACCTCTCGAAGCCCCAAGCCTCGCAGAGGTCACCCATCTGATCAATGTCCATCCCGACGAGGGTGGCGGCGGCCCGGGTCGATATGCGTCCCTCCCGCATGCCTTCGGTAAGGATGCCGACGAAAATCCGGCCGAAGCTCAAGGGTGGAGGCGGCGCGGAAGCCGCGCCGTTGAACCTCAACCGCGCGGAGCGCAGCAAGGCGCGCCGGACCACATCCGAGATCTTCCCCAACTCCCCCAGACGCCAGACGAACGCCATGGACGAGACCTCCAGGCGGTTTGCGGCGGCGTTCACCCACTCCACCAACGCCTCCTCGCCATCCGGCAACGCTTCCCAGCCGGAAAGGGCTTCCAGCAAATAGCTCGGCATAAGCAACCCATTCGCGAAACTGTCTGCCAGGATTTCGACCTTGTTCGGCCTACCCTTTCTCGGACCGTCCGCGGCGGCTTCGATGTGTTCCGGCGGCATGGAGGCCCACGTCAGCGCATGGAACAACTCGTGGGCGAGGTCGAAATTGCGCCGACCGGGCACGTCATGCCGGTTGACGACGATGCCGTCCATGTCATCAAGATGGCACACGGCTCCCGACAGGCTTCGAGGCGCGTCAAGCTTCAGGACGGGAATACCGTAAGTATCCTCGACTGCCTCCGGTAGCCAGTCGTCCCCGCCGTCCTCGCGCTGCATCGACTTCGACAACTCCTCGCCCACACTCGCCGCTTCCCCGGGCGGCGTATCGATCCCAATGGGCAACGTGGTCCCGTCCCGTGAGCAATCGTAGCCCAAGGCGGCGCTGAGCGCCCGGTAGCCTCCGAACAGGCGACCGACCGTGCCCTCGAACACGTCAATCTCATCGGCACCGACATTGTCGCGTTTGCGCCAGGAGAACCGAGCTTCGCCAACCACGGCGAAGGTGTCCGTGAAGTAGGATAGAGGAACCCCAAATACTTCGGTCGCGCGGGTCAGATCGGCCGCAGACATCTGCCGCGCACCTCCCTCGATGGTGGCGAGCGTCTGCCTGTGCGCAAAGCCGAGCATGTCTGCCACTTGGTCTTGGGTAAAATTCCGGTTTTCCCGGAGAGCCTTCAAGCGTCGTCCAAAACCCATGTCCATGCCCGCTCCCCCCCTTCAACGGCCATAAGCGCTTTATTACCCGATTTTGCAAGGATATCTTGCAAAACTAAATAAATCTGCAAGCGTGGTTCGTGATTTCGGATCAGCGTGACCTCCAGGAAGCCCCGGATGTTGCCGCCTCGCCGATTCAGCTAAGGCTTCCGGCTCCCTCGCGCGTCGGTGTGCCCGGCCAGCAGCGTCAGTCGCTGCCACTCATCCTCATCGCGGCAGTCACCTCGCGCACTGCTTTCCCTCGACTCGGAGGCAAATCGTCGAGCCACCTGGAAACCGCCGTTGACCACAGCGCCCGGTTCCCTGCCGGATTACCCCAATGCCGGTCGACTGTCGCCGGAACGGCAAGGAATGATTCGGGCCAATTCCGGGCGCCTTGAAGCCCCAGGTGGAGGGCCGCGTGCGGTGGACCGCCGAGCTTGCCCTGATGCATCAGCGAGAACATCTTCCGCCGGTTGCCGCCCGTCAGGTCCATGCCCAGCCGAAACATGAACTCGACGGCCTCGCCGGGCGACAGTCCGCGAAGCGGTTCCATGTCCATGGCCGCCGCTGACTCGTCGGCATGGCGCACGTCGCCGAGAAGCCCGCAAGCCACGCGAAGCCCGTCCAGCAGGTCGCGTTCGATCCGGACGACGGGCATCCTCGCCAGGTTGCCCTTCGGGCACACGCATCTGGCGAGATCGACGCCCTGCCACCTGAGTGGGGCACCGCAATCCGGGCAGGCGTCTGCCAGTACGCACGCGTGGACGGCGCAGGCCGAGGAAAACGTCAAATCCCAGACGGCCCGATGGTAGGGGTCTTCGGATAGGCAGGCCGGACACACGGCGCGGGGCGACTGGCTCCCGCGCAATAGCAGCCTGTTGATTGCGACGCCGAGGAAGACGGCGCGCCTGAGATCCGGGGAGCCGTACGAGATGGCCATCAACTTTGACGGTTCCACGCGCGCGATTTCGGCAAGGTGGACGATTGCTTCCTCGCTGGCCCGCTTGCGGGCCGTGATGAGGCCGACCTCCGCCGCGAGCATCCTGCCCGTGGGCATGCCTCGCCGTTTGGCCAGCCGGTAGACGAAGCCCATCAGGCTTTCGTCGGGTCTCGGCTCCGTCCCAAGCGGGTGGCGTATGTCCGGACGGCCGTCGGCGCGCATGCGAATCCCAGGCAGTTGCCCGGAAAGCGTAAGCCACCGTTCGGGAACCCGTCGAGCCCGTGGCCACCCTTCTCAACCTGCGGGTTTTATGACACTTATTTTGAGAGTCCGGATAATGGCGTCAATGTCGCGTGTTCACCCGGCTATTCAGGTCAAAACGTCCAGCTTTCGGCGTCAATATCGGCCTGAACCGGCCCATCCAGTCCCGATTCTCGTGTCAGGGCACATCAGGACTCATTTTCTGAGCTAGAAGATAACGATGGCGGCGATAGTAATTGCGCCCATGAAGATGTCGGCGCATCGGTCGTATCGGGTTGCGATGCGACGCCAGTCCTTGAGCTTGGCGAACAGGTTTTTGATCGGGTGACGCTGGCGGTAGAGCGCCGGGTCGTGCGGGCGGGGCTGCTTGCGGTTCTTGCGTGATGGGATACAGGGCGCGATGCCAAGGTCTTCGAGGGCTGCGCGGAAGCCGTCGCTGTCGCAGCCGCGGTCGGCGATTAGTTCGCGGGCGGAGTAGCCAAAGGTTGCGCGTGCGGAGCAGGTGGAATGGCTACGGAGGGGGGCGGCAGTGCGTCGACCAGCAGGCCGGCGCCCTTGTGGTCGCTCATCTGCCCCTGGGACAGCAGCAAGACCACGGGTCGAGCGTGCCGGTCGCAGACCGCGTGCAGCTTGGAGTTCAGGCCGCCTTTGGTGCGTCCGATCCGGCGTGGCCCCCCTTTTTCTGCAGCAAGCTTGCTGCCGTCCGGTGAGCCTTGAGGTGCGTGCTGTCGATGATGATGCGCTCCGGCAGCCCAGCCTGCTCCGCCAAGGCGGTGAACATGCGCTCGAATACACCGTTGCGGATCCAGCGGACGTGGCGGTTGTAGAGCGTCCTGTGCGGGCCATGGATCGATGGGGCATCGCACCAGCGCGGGCCGTTACGCAGGACATGGATGATCCCGCTCAGCACGCGCCGGTCGTCCACCCGCTCCTTGCCGCGCGAGCGCGGGAAACACGGCGCAAGCTGTTCAACTTGGGCCTCCGACAGCCAGAGCTGCTCGCTCATGACGGGTTCCTCCCGCCAGCCCTGGAAGCAAACGCCACCGAGCCTCGTCAATAGGCTTATGGGTCCTGACCCTAGTTCCCGAAATTGATTTCTTCCATTTAATGATATTGCGTTGTGCTCAAACTGGCGCGCTGGCACTTTTGTTTATACCTATCAGTACAGCCGCATACTCCACCATCTCTGAGGAACTCAACGGCAACGCCGCAGCGTTGTTCAGCATGGCTCGCAACGTTTTCGGCGGCGTCGGGATTTCGGTCTCCACGGCTCTCGTGACCAAGCATCAGCAATCGCGTCAAGCTCACATGGCCGAGCATCTGTCAGTAGCTGACCAGCCCTATGACGTCCTGCTGCAGCACATCAAACAAGCATATATCAACGCTGGAGCCTCGCCGCAACAAGCAGCGCTGTCCGCTCCAGGCCAGGTATTCCTCATGCTGAAGAGCCAGGTAGCCGTTCTGGCCTACAATGACGTGTTCCTTATCACCGCCGTAATCTCGCTTGCCACGACGGTGGCAGCATGGCGATGGCGAACGTCAAGGCAAAGGCAGGTGGCGATAGCGCCGGCTGATGCGGGCGTCTCGACCCATCATCCTGTCCGCGATGTTTCTCTGCTTGGCCGGCTGCACGGTTGGACCCGATTTCCAGAAACCAGCCGCTCCAATCAATCTTTCCTGGCGCGACACCAGCCATGGAGATCCTTTTGTCAGTCAGTTGACGGACCCCGACCCGCG
>CAXSFF010000221.1:0-6004 GCA_964236035.1 uncultured Acetobacteraceae bacterium | reverse complement strand
ACGTAGCGCAGCAGCCAGCCGTAGTTCACGTCGCGCATGATGCGCTCGACGCTGTCGAACGCCATCGTCGAGCTGTCGGTGTAGTTCATCGCCAGGAAGATGCCCGTGGCGATCATGATCACCAGGTTGATCATCGCCAGCGCGCCGAAGTTCCAGAAGTAGTTGAAGTTCTTCGGTGTCGGGAACGACCCGTACTCCTTCGACATCAGCGTGATGATCGGCATCCGCGTGTCGACCCAGTTCAGCACCGGGTTCTTGATCTCGCTCTTGAATAGTCCGGCCATGCTGGTCTCCCTCAGCCGATCTTGATCTTGGTGTCGGTCTCGAACGCGTAGGCGGGCAGGTTCAGGTTGGCCGGCGCCGGGCCGTGCCGCACCCGGCCGGACACGTCGTACTGGCTGCCGTGGCAGGGGCAGAACCAGCCGCCCCAGTCGCCGCGCGGGTCGGTCTGCTTGTTGCCCAGCGGCACGCAGCCGAGATGGGTGCAGATGCCGATGACGACGATCCATTGGTCATGGCCGGCCTTGGTGCGCGCCTCGTCGCTGACCGGCTCGATCAGTTGGTTGAGCGGCACCGCCTGCACCGTCTTGACCTCGTCGGGGGTGCGGTGGCGCACGAAGATCGGCTTGCCGCGCCACAGCGTGGTGATGCCCATGCCGACGGGGATCGGCGTCAGGTCGACCTCGACCGAGGACAGCGCCAGGGTGTCGCTGGCCGGGTTCATGCTGTCGACCAGCGGCCAGGCCAGGGCGCCGAGGCCGACGGCGGCGCCGGCGGCGGCCACCAGCTGCAGGAAGTCGCGGCGGGTGCCCTCGGCGTGGCGCGGGACGTGCTCGAGCTGGGCGTCGTCCTGGACGAGGCCGTGCGCCGTGGGACCGGCGAAGGCGTTGGGCGACGTGGTGGACATGGCGACCTCTCTCAAGCAATGAGCCCTAGCACTGAGCCCCTGGAACGCCCAAACCTACAAAGCGGCGTGCGGTGATGCCTTCTACGGAACCCGCCCGTGCCCTGCAATATCCTGGCCCGATGTCAGGCTACTAGGAAGATTGGAACTCCCGGCGATGTCGCAAGCTGGCCTGCCGCCATCTGACTATGCCGAACTGGGCCACGCCGCGCTGCGCCCGGCGGCGCAGGCCTGGTTCGAGAGCCTGCGCGACCAGATCTGCGCCGCGTTCGAGGCGATCGAGGACGAACCCGGCGGCCTGCTGGACGGCCGCGCCCCCGGCCGCTTCGTGCGCACTCCATGGTCGCGCCCCGTGCTGGAGGGCGGCGGCACCATCGCCCTGATGCACGGCCGCGTGTTCGAGAAGGTTGGCGTCAATGTCTCCACCGTCGCCGGCGAGTTCAGCCCGGAGATGCGCATATCGATCCCGGGGGCGGCGGAGGACCCGCGCTTCTGGGCCAGCGGCATCAGCCTGGTGGCGCACATGCACAGCCCCCGCGTGCCCGCCGTGCACATGAACACCCGCATGATCGTCACCACCCGCGGCTGGTTCGGAGGCGGCGGCGACCTCACCCCGATGCGGCTCGACGCGCCCGAGGCGATCGAGGACGCCGCCAGCTTCCACGCCACCTTCCGCGCCGCCTGCGACCGCCACGACCCGCGCTACTACCCCGAGTTCAAGGCCTGGTGCGACCGCTACTTCTACCTGCCGCACCGCGACGAGCCGCGCGGCGCCGGCGGCATCTTCTACGACCACCTCGACCGCGCCGGGCCGGCGGACGACTTCGCCTTCACCCAGGACGTCGGGCGGGCGTTCCTCGACGCCTACCCGGCGATCGTGCGCCGCCGCATGCGCGAGCCGTGGACGCCGGCCGAACGCGACCACCAACTGGTCCGCCGCGGCCGCTACGTGGAGTTCAACCTGATCCACGACCGCGGCACCCTGTTCGGGCTGAAGACGGGCGGCAACGTGGAGGCGATCCTGATGAGCCTGCCGCCGGAAGTGCGCTGGCCATGACCCATGCTGCTGGCGTAATGTCGCGCGCCTACACCCCGATCGGGAAAACGTCCATGAAGCTGCGGTTCGCCACGTTGTTCCTGATGGCCATGGTGGCGCCGGCACTGGTGCCGTCCGCCTGGGCGCAGGTCCCTGCCCCATCGCTCAGCCGCCCTGGTGCCGCGCCGCCGGCCATGCAGACGCCGGCGCGGCGCACCGCCACCCGCCCGTCCGCCTCCGCCGATGCCGGGCCGGCGCTGGTCGACATCAACTCTGCCGACCTTAAGACGCTGGATGCGCTGCCGGGGATCGGACCGGCCCGCGCCAAGGCCATCGTCGCCGGGCGCCCGTATGCCGAGAAGAACGATCTGCTGACGCGCAAGATCATCCCGGCCAACGCGTTCGCCGGCATCGAGGGCATGATCGCGCTGATCAACGTCAACACGGCCAGCGCCGCCGACATGGCCAAGGTCCTGCCCAACGTCGGCCCCGTCCGCGCCGAGGCGATCGTGAAGAACCGGCCGTATGCCAGCCCGCAGGAGATGGTGGCCAAGGGTGCGCTCACCCAGGGCGTGTTCGACGGCATCAAGCCCATGGTGACGGCCAGATAGCTGATACTCTTCCCTCGCGCGAGGGGAGGGGGCCGCGCGCCAGGTGGTTGATGTGGCCACCCCTCCTCCCGGCCTCCTCCCGCAAGGGGAGGAGGAGAAGTGCAGCGGTAGCTAGTGGCCGCCCGCCTTGGCTGTGGCCTTGACGCTGGAGAACAGGAAGGCGAACGGCACGATGCAGAACGCGCCGATGGCGCAGAAGTAGAACACGTCGGCATACGCCATCACCTGCGATTGCAGGCGCAGGGTCTGGTAGATCATCCCCGTCGCCGTCTGCACCGTCGTCCCCGCCGCGTGCCCCAGCCCCAGCAACGTGTTGGCGGTGCGCTGGACTGTGTCGTTGTAGGCCGGGTTGAACGCATTGAGGTGCTCGGACAGATGCGACATGCGCACCTGCGTGCGCTCCGTGACCATCGCGGTCGCCGCCGAGATGCCGATCGACCCGGCGACGTTGCGGAACATCGTGTACAGCGCGGCGGCGTCGGAGTTCAGCTCCTTCGGCAAGGTGGCATAGGACAACGTGCTGATCGGCACGAACAGCAGCGCGATGCCGAAGCTCTGCGCGCCACGCATCTTGGCCAGGGTGTCGTAGTCGATGTCGGGCGTGAGGGTCATCGAGTAGATCAGGCCGAGGCCGATCGCCACGAAACCGAACGCCACGACGTACTTGGTCGGGACCACCGTCATCACCCGCTGCACCACGGGGATCGTGAAGCACGTCAGGACAGCACCGGGGGACAGCACCAGCCCGGCCAGGGTGGAGTTGTAGTTCAGCACCTCCTGCGCCAGCTGCGGGATCAGCACGGCGCTGGAATACAGGATCGCGAACAGGGCGAAGGTCATGAACGAGCCGAGGGCGAAGTTGCGGTCGCCCATCACCTTGAGGCTGACGATCGGCTTGTCGGTGCTCAGCAGCCAGGTCACCGCCCCCACCAGGCCGACCGCCGCCAGGAGCGCCATCATCACGATGAAGTTCGAGCCGAACCAGTCGTCGTCCTCGCCACGGTCCATCACCACCTGCAGGCTGCCAAGACCGAGCGCGATCAGGCCGAGGCCGATGCCGTCGAGGCCGCGCTTGGCCTGCCGCACCAGCCAGGGCGGGTCCTCCACCAGCGCCGTCACCGCGAAGAAGGTGATCAGGCCGACCGGGACGTTGATGAAGAAGATCCAGCGCCAGGTATAGTTGTCGGTGATCCAGCCGCCCAGCACGGGGCCCAGCACGGGGGCGACGATGGTGGCGATGGCGGTGATCGAGAACGCCATGCCGCGCTTCTCCGGCGGGAAGGTGTCCAGGATGATCGCCTGCTGGTTCGGCTGCAGCCCGCCGCCGAAGAAGCCTTGCAGGCACCGGAACACGATCAGCTGCGGCAGGCTCTCGGCCAGGCCGCACAGCAGCGAGCATACCGTGAACATGCCGATGCAGATCAGGAAGTAGCGCTTGCGCCCCAGCCGGTTGCCGAAGAACCCGGAGATCGGCAGCACAATGCCGTTGGCCACCAGGTAGGAGGTCAGCGTCCAGGTTGCCTCGTCGCTGGACGACGACAGCGCGCCGGCGATGTGCGGCAGCGCCACGTTGACGATGGTGGTGTCCAGGACCTCCATGAACGCCGCCAGCGTCACCACCAGCGCGATCAGCCATGGGTTGCCCTGCGGCTTCCAGTCCGCGTCGTCGGCCATCAGTGGCCGCCCATATCATCGGCCATCAGTGACCGCCGCCCCCACCCATCTTCCCCTTGCGCCCCTCGAACAGGAAGGCCATGGGCACGATGCAGAACGCGGCGACCGCGCAGTAGGCGAACACGTCGCGGTAGCCCAGGATCGCCGCCTGCAGGTTCAGCGTGCGCAGGATGACGCCGCCTGCCTGGGCGCTGGCCTCGGCGGCGCTGCGGCCCATGCCCTGCAGGCTGTGCGCCGTCTGGGCGACCAGGTCGGTATAGGCCGGGTTGAACGGGTTGAGGTGCTGCGACAGGTAGGATTGCCGCACCTGGGTCCGTTCGGTCACCCCCGCCGTCGACAGCGAGATGCCGATCGACCCGGCGACGTTGCGCAGCATGACGTACAGCGAACTGGCGTCGGCGTTCAGCGCCCGCGGCATGGTGGAGTAGCTGATGGTGCTGGTCGGCACGAACAGGAACGCCAGGCCGAAGGTCTGCGTCGCCCGCATCAGCGCCAGCGTGGTGAAATCGGCGTCCGGGGTAATATTGTGGGCATAGACATAGGCGCAGCCCAGGCTGAAGAAGCCGAACGCGATGATCAGCCGGGTCTGCACGTGGGGCATGATCTTGCCGACGATCGGGATCAGCACCAGGATCATCAAGCCGCCCGGCGACAGCACGAACCCGGCCAGCGTCGCCGTGTAGCCCAGGCGCTCCTGCGCGAGCTGCGGGATCAGCACCGAGCCCGAGTACAGGATCATCCCGATGGCGAAGATCATGATGGACCCGACGGCGAAGTTGCGGTTGGCGAACACCTGCAGGTTGACGATCGGCTTGCGCGCGGTCAGCAGCCACCAAATCGCGCCGCCGATGCCGAGCACGGCCAGCACGGCGGCGACCTGGATCACGGGCGAGCCGAACCAGTCGTCGTCCTCGCCACGGTCCAGCATGATCTGGAAGCTGGCGAACCCAAGCGTGATCAGGCTGAGGCCGATGTAGTCGAAGTCGATCAGCTTGGCGCGCACCCGCAGCACCCAGGGCGGGTCCTCCACCAGCGTCGCGACGGCGAAGAAGGTGAAGATGCCGACCGGCACGTTGATGAAGAAGATCCAGCGCCAGGAGTAGTTGTCGGTGATCCAGCCGCCCAGCGTGGGGCCGATCACGGGGGCGAAGATCACGGCGATGGCGACCACGGCGAACGCCTGGCCGCGCTTGGCCGGCTCGAACGTGTCGAGGATGATGGACTGCTGGTTGGGCTGCAGGCCGCCGCCGAAGAAGCCTTGCAGCAGCCGGAAGATGATCAGCTCGGACAGGCTGGTGCTGGTGCCGCACAGGAACGACGCCACCGTGAACATGGCGATGCAGATCAGGAAGTAGCGCTTGCGCCCGATCAGCCGGCCAAGGAAGCCCGAGATCGGCAGCACGATGCCGTTGGCGACCAGGTAGGAGGTCAGCGTCCAGGTGGCGTCGTCGTAGCTCGCCGAGACGCTGCCGGCGATGTGCGGCAGGCTGACGTTGACGATGGTGGTGTCGAGGACCTCCATGAACGCCGCCAACGTCACCACCACGGCGATCAGCCAGGGGTTCGAGCGCGGCTTCCACCCGGCGTCGCTGGCGGGTGCGGCGTTGGCGGCACCGCTCATGGCGCTGGGATCACTTCAGCTTGACCGAGGGCACCACCGAGATGCCGAGCGGCAGCGGCAGCGCCACCACGAGGCCGCGGTCGATGAGGATCTTGACGGGCACGCGCAGCACGATCTTGACGAAGTTGCCGGTCGCGTGCTCCGGCGGGAACGCGGTG
>CAXSFF010000220.1:0-6008 GCA_964236035.1 uncultured Acetobacteraceae bacterium | reverse complement strand
GTCGCAGCCGCGCCATGGACTGAAACGGTCAGAGCGTAGGGCGGTTGGTATTAGAACACCTGGCGCAGCAGCACGTACAGGCACCCGGCAATCGCCATCGCCGCCGGCAGCGTCATCACCCACGCCAGCGCCATCGCCCGCAGCGTGCCCCATTGCAGCCCCGAGCCGTTCGCCGCCATGGTGCCCGCCACGCCGCTCGACAGGATGTGCGTCGTGGACACCGGCAGCCCGTACGCCTCGGCCAAGCCGATGGTGCCCATCGCCACGATCTCGGCGGAGGCGCCCTGCGCATACGTCAGGTGCGTCTTGCCGATCTTCTCGCCGACCGTCACCACGATACGCTTCCAGCCCACCATCGTGCCCAGGCCCAGCGCCACGGCGACGGCGACCTTGACCCAGGTAGGGATGAAGCGGGTGCCGTCGTTCAGCGCGCCCATGAACTTCTTCAGCTTGCCCGTCTCGTCTTCGCTGAACCCCGCCGGCTTGGACCCCATCTCGCGCACCGCGTCGGACACCATGAACATGGCGTTGCGCACGTTCACGGCGGCGGCGGCCGGCACCGTGCTGATGGAGCCGTAGTTCTTCACCTGGTTGGATAGGTCGCCGGTCAGCGTGTCCAGCGCGGCCATCGTGTCCGGCGTGAACTGCTTGGTGCGCAGCGCCAGGTCGACCCGGCCACGTGCGGCGGCGGGGTCGGCCTGGGTGATGCCGTCGGCGTGCGCCTTGAAGATCGCCTGCGCCTGCTGCGCCGTCTGGATGAACGCCGGGGTGCTGTCCTCGGGCACCGCACGGTTCAGCGCGTAGGCGGTGGGCGCGGCGCCGATCAGGATCAGCATGATCAGGCCCATGCCCTTCTGCCCGTCGTTGCCGCCATGGAAGAACGAAACACCGGTGCAGGTGAGGATCAGCATGCCACGTATCCACGTCGGCGGCGGCTGGTTGCCCTTCGGCGCCTCGTACAGCGTCCGGTTCTTGATGATCGTCTTGAACAGCAGCAACAGCACGGCGGACAGCACGAAGCCGCAGACGGGGCTGAACAGCAGCGCCTCGCCGACCAGCAGCGCCTGGTGCCAGTCCACGCCCGATGTCGCCGACCCGGCGGGCGCGATCAGCTGGTTGGCCACGCCGACGCCGATGATCGAGCCGACCAGCGCGTGCGACGAGCTGTTGGGGATGCCGAACGCCCAGGTGCCGAGGTTCCAGATGATGGCGGCGATCAGCAGCGCGAACATCATCGCGTATCCGGCGCCGCTGCCGACCTGCAGGATCAGCTCGACCGGCAGCAGGTTGACGATGCTGTACGCGACCAGCCCCGAGGAGGTCAGCACGCCGAGGAAGTTGAAGGTGCCGGACCAGACCACGGCGGCCATCGGCGGCAGGCTGTGGGTGTAGATCACCGTGGCGACGGCGTTGGCGGTGTCGTGGAAGCCGTTCACGAACTCGAAGCCGAGGGCGATCACCAGCGCCAGGCCAAGCATCACGAAGGTGCCCGTGGCAAGCGTGCCGGTGCCGGCGTGATGGAGGTCGCTGACCACGCTGTAGGCGGTGAAGCCCAGGCCGGCGAGCAGCACGGCGAAGAACAGCAGCGCGCCGCCGACATGCGGCTTGGCGTCCAGGTGCGGCCGCGGCGACGGGCTGGAAGACGGGTCCGCAAACCCGCTGTTCATCGTTGCCTGCGACATTTCCACCCTCGATACCTTTGCTCAAGGCCATGGTATCCAGGGTCAGGCGGCGCGATCAACGACAGGACGATGACGTTTCACAAGCCGCGCGGCGACGGTCCCGGCGCAAACATCGATGGACAAACTGGCACGATGCCAGATAGTTAGGCCAACGGATGTGGCGCCGCGCAAGATGGCGCATGGGGAAAGACGGCGATGCAAGGCGACACGATCGACATTGGCCACGAGTTGGCGGAAGCGCGCGTGGGGGCGTTCCACTGGCGCCTGTGCGCGATCATCGCGGCGCTCGCCTTCTTCGACGGCTACGATGTGTTCAACCCGGCCTACGTGATCCACTACGTGATGGGGCCGTGGGGCATGCGCCCGGCGCAGGCGGGGCTGCTGGTGTCGAGCGGCCTGCTCGGCTTCATGATCGGCGCGGCGGTCCATGGCATGGTCGCGGACCGCTTCGGCCGCCGCGGCACCTTGCTGGCCGGGCTGTGGATCACCAGCGTGTTCACCCTGGCCACGGCGCTGTTCGCCGACGGGTTCACCTCGTTCTGCCTGCTGCGGGTGCTGACGGGGCTGGGCCTGGGCGTGTTGCTGCCGCTCGGCACCACCTACATCAACGAGTTCGCGCCGCGCCGCGCCGCCAACGTGTTCCCGCTGTGGGGCGCGGCATTCGGCTGGTCGCTTGGCGGCACGGCGGCGGGGCTGGTCGGCGTGTTCATCACCCCGACCTGGGGCTGGCAGAGCCTGTATTACCTGGGCTCGCTATCGTTCATCCTGGCGCTCGCCGGGCACTTCCTGTTGCCGGAGTCGATCCAGTACCTGACCGCCAAGGGCCGCATGGCGGAGGCGGCGGGATTGCTGGGCCAACTGCGCCCGGAACGCGCCGCCGCCTACCGGGGCGCCCGCTTCACCATGCCCGCGACACTGCTGCGGCAGCCTTCGATCGGCGCGCTGCTGACGCCGCAGTACCGCCGCACCACGCTGGCGATCTGGACCGCCTCGTTCCTCAGCCTGTTCGCGGTGTTCGGCCTGACCGGATGGATACCGACGGTGATGCTCGGCCGCGGCGAGACCTTCGCGGCCAGCTTCGGCTTCGGCGCGCTGATGCAGATCATGTCGTTCATCGGCGGCCTCGTCTGCGGCCTGATCGCCGACCGCCGCGGCAGCAGCCGCGGGATGCTGTCGCTGTGGTGGGGGGTCGGCGGGCTGTGCGTCTGGGCGCTCGCCGGCCTCGACAGCCATGCCGCCAACCTGGTGCTGGTGGCGGCGGCCGGGTTCGGCGTCGTCGGCGCGCAGCACGTGCTGAACAACTTCACCGCCCGCGCCTATGATACCGGGCTGCGCGCGACCGGCGTCGGCATGGAGTTGGGCGTCGGCCGCATCGGCGCAATCCTGGGGCCGTTCGCCGCCGGGCTGCTGCAACAGTGGAGCGGTGGTCCGGGGCTGATGTTCCTGGCGATCGGCGCGGCGGGCCTCTGCGCGGCGGCGATCATCACGCTGGCGCGGGCGCCTCAGGTGGCGGTCGCGCCGGCCTTCGCGCCTGGCGTCGCCGACTAAGGCGCTTGGTGCGGCTGTCCAATGCGGCTCTTGCCACTCAAACGACGTTGTTCCGCGCTACGCAACGCAAAGCGAACAAGTTGGAGCGGCGGTGGACGACCGGAATATTGCGGCTGGCAGGGGCCATGATGGCTGGTTGTACCAAGGCCGGCAGACACATGGCTGTTTCGGGCATGGAACGGGTCCTGGCGCTGCTTCGGTCAGTTCTGGCCCAGCCCAGGCAGCCATCGTCATCGCTCAGCGCATACGGGACGTGGGCCATACGCTGGCTGCCGGCTTGCCCGCGTCCAAGCGGTACCATGACGCAGCCCGGCTGAGTGCGGACGACCGGGATCGCCTGGCTCGCCTTCTGACGGCGGTCGTTCAAGCGCTGCCGCTTGGATCGTAGGTGATCGCACACCGGATTTTTGGCGAGGACCCGGATGCGCCGGGCGTCGACGGCTTCGTCCAGGCTGCCGGCCTGCTCAGAAACGGCCGCGACAACGCCGACCTGCGCGCAGCGACGGACGCGCTTGGGAAGGCGGCCCAGGATATCGGGCTGGACCGCTTCAAGCCGTTCCTGCGGAAGGCGGACGAGCACTTCGCCGAGCGCGGAGGGTTGACCGTGCTGGCGCGCGACATGCCGGCTCCCCAGCCGCCTTCCACGGCGTCGCCGTCCCGCATTCTGCCCCTGCCAGTCCCACGTCATCCCGTGGGGGTCGATGATCGCCGGGGCAGCGGTCTTGGTCCTGCCCGCGGTGTCCGATCTCATCCAGCGCGAGAACGTGAAGGACACGATCGAGCGCTTCGGCCTGGACGTGACCAAGCCCGCGGACGTGACGGCGGCCTATGCTTTCGTGTGGGCGGAGAATCACGGACCTTGGCTGTTCGACACGCCGCAGGCGGGACCGACGATGTCGGCCATGGCCGAACGGGTGATGCGTGCGGCCCAGGCCGATCCTGGCTTGTTCGGCCGAGCGATTGGAGGCGACGACGCGGCGCAGGAGCAGTTCTCGGCGGTGATCGTCGGGGCGCCACCTGGCAGCGGCATTGAGACACGTGACGATGATGAGCGTGACTTGGTCGCACAGTTGGCACGTGAAGGCAGGAACACCGTCAAAATCCAAACGGCGCTTGACGGATGACGCCGGCGATGCGGCCGCCTCACAGCGGAGCAGAGACGAAACACTCCAGGCGTGGCCGTGGCAAGCACTCCCTTGCCTCGGGTTGATGGGTCCTGGCTATCGGCACACATGTCTGACGAGCAAGGGGTAGCAGTTCCTGGCCAAGTGGCCGAAAAGCTTGTCGGTCACGGTTTAGCGACTTTGGCAAGCTGCGAGAAGCGTTCTGGAAAGCAGTTGCGGAGACTCCTGAATTAGTCAGCGAGTTTAAAAATCAGAACCTTCTGCTCATTGCCAATGGAAATGCCCCTATCCTCCACAAAGCGAGCAAGTCATGGTCGGCAGTACGGGTAAATTAAGTCAGCGGTTTTGGGAGTTCCATCATGACCCTGCCATCGGGCTAGGTGGCGCTGTCTACGACTTGAGCACGATACGAGTGGTTACTCCAAGGCAGCACGACACGCTTGGACGGAAAGGAAGCATTCAGTGAGTCGGGATGACGTTCTTGCCGCTGTTTGGTCAATCTATTTTGGTCCACGCCGAAATGAACTGGTAACTCCTTTGCTAGAGAAGCTGAGAGATGCTCTGCCCCACTCAGCAATCAGCGATCTTATCTTCTGGAACCCTGTCGAACTCACTCCCGAGCAGGTTGTCGACGAGGCTATGAGGCGGGAAGCGGAGCATGACCGCAAAGCCAGTCAAGGGTGACTTGGTTGATCAAGCTGGCAGGCTGACTGGTGTGCTGCATGCCTGCGGCTATCCCTCTGTGATCAAAGCTTTGACGAGCCCTGGCGCGTGCTGCCTGGAGCCGCAAGCCGGCGGGGACCCAGGACTTCACGACCGGAACCTTCGTCGGCGACCACACTCGTGGGCTCGCCTGTGACTAGTGCCAATAGTGGTAAGGACGGTAGTAGCCGTAGCGTGGTCCTTACGGCGCGATGATGCACCCGGACAGGGCGGCCACGATCGTCATCGCGCCGGCCAGCCGCAGCACCCAAGGCGAGACGTTGTAGCGACGCATCACAAGGCCCTCCTCTGATCGCGTGACTATCCCGCTTGCCCTGCAATCCGTGCGGCACAGAAGGTAGAGGAATGTATCGGCGCTATGTGCCTTGCGTCTTCGAATCGTTATTTCTTCATTATTTATTTGGTAGAACCCGAACGCTCGGCGTTTTAACGGCAATCGCCATCCGTCGCGCTCCGCCAACACGCCTAGCATCAATCTTTCCTTAACCTGCCGATGCCAGGATCGAATTGCCAGGATGGATGCGCCCACCCAGCCCGCATGCGACGTCGGCCCCGCCTGCGACGTTAGCCAGGAGGAGCAGGCCCAGCTCGTGCTGTTGCAGCAATCAGGGCTGTTCGACGGCGCCTGGTTCGCCGCCCGCAACTTCGATTTCGCCGATGCCTCCCACGCCGCCCTGCTGCACTGGTTCCGCTTCGGCTGGCGGGAGCATCGCTGGCCCAACGCCTACTTCGATCCCGAATTCTACCGCGCCAGCAACCCGGACACCGGCGACGGCAACCCGTTGCTGCACTACATCGAGCACGGCGAGGCTGCCGGCAACCGCCCGGTGCCGTTCTTCGACCCGGCCTGGTACCGGCGGCAGCAGGACGTGCTGCCCGCCGAGTTGTCGCTGTCGCACTTCCTGCGCCACCGCTTCGACGGCACGGTCAG
>CAXSFF010000219.1:0-6017 GCA_964236035.1 uncultured Acetobacteraceae bacterium | reverse complement strand
CGGCGTCGCCACCGCGTCCTGGGCCGCCATCGGCAGCCGCGCCGACCTGCACGCCGCCGCCGCGCGCCTTGGCCTGCCGGGCGTGCTGAAGACGACGCGGGGCGGCTATGACGGCAAGGGCCAGGCGATCCTGCGCAGCGTGTCGGCGCTGGATGCCGTGTGGGAGGAGCTGGAGCCGAAGCCGTTGCTGATGGAGGGCTACGTCGAGTTCCGGTGCGAGATCAGCGTGATCGTGGCGCGCGGCCTGGACGGGGCCGCCGTCGCCTTCGACCCCGTGGAGAACCGCCACCGCGACGGCATCCTCGACATGACCATCGCCCCCGCGCCGATCCCGCTCGACACGGCGGTGGAAGCGGTCGACATCGCCCTGCACGTGGCGGCGTCGCTCGACCTGGTGGGGCTGCTGGCGGTCGAGATGTTCGTCCGCCCCGACGGCACGGTGCTGGTCAACGAGATCGCGCCGCGCCCGCACAATTCCGGCCATTGGACCATCGACGCCTGCCCGGCCAGCCAGTTCGAGCTGCATGTCCGCGCGGTCGCCGGGCTGCCGCTGCCGCCGGCGATCCGCCATTCGGACGCCGTGATGAAGAACCTGGTCGGCCCGGAGGAGGCCGCGCAATGGCCGGAGATCCTCGCGACGCCGGGCCTGGTGCCGCACCTGTACGGCAAGGCGGAGGCACGTCCGGGCCGCAAGATGGGCCATGTCACCCGGCTGCTGCCGCGCGGCAGCCTCGGCAACGACGTTTAGCTTATACCAACTCCGACTCTTCTCCCCTCCCCTTGCGGGAGGGGTGGCCGCGCGCCGGGTGGTTTGTCGTGGCCACCCCTCCTCCCGCAAGGGGAGGAGGAGCAGCATAGCGGTCGACCTAGCTGCGACCGTTCGCCAGCGCCGTGCCGCGCAGCATGATGGCGACGGCGTCGGCCATCTGGCCCACCAGCGCGCTCATCGCCGACACCAGCTCCGCCGTGCCCGGCCCGGCGGGCGCCATCGTCACCCGGATGGAGCGGCTGCTCGAACTGGTCCGGTTGCGGCCGGAGTGCACGGCGACCTGCGACAGCAACACCACCTGGCCGGACGGGTCGAGGTCGAAGCGCTGGACATCCATCTCCACGGTGACGTCGGCGTCGACCGAGATCGCCCCCGCCTCCGTGAACACCGTCGACCCGGGCAGGCGCTGGGTGAGGTCCTCGGCCAGGATGCGGCCGATCATGTCGCCCAACGGCTCGCCCCAGCGTTCGCCGCTCAGCAGCAGCAGCTTGTTGCTGGTGCCGTCGCGCACGATCTCCGGCCGGTCCAGGTAGCCGGCCAGCCCGGGGCGCGCCAGCTTCACCGAGTTCGCCGGACCCGGCACCCCAAAGCTTGGCACCACGGTGCCCGGCACCGGCCGCAACGTGTAGTAGGCCGGGTCGGCGGAGGTGCAGCCCGCCACCATGAGAAGCAGCAGCAACGGGCGCCGGCCAAGTGGCGCCACCGTCATCGTTCGGGCCTCATCGTTCGGCGCCCTGGTTGGTGCGGCCGCGGATCAGCGCCTCCGGGTGGCGGTCGAGGAAGTCGGCCAGCAACCGGATCGACCGTGCGGTGTCGTTCAGCTGGGCCATCATACGCTCCAGGTCGCGCGAGAACTGCGAGTTGTTGCCGTAGCCGGTGTCGACCGAGCCGACCAGGTGGTTGGCGCGGTTCAACGTCTGTTCGAGATCGTTCGACATCTCCGGCAGCCGCTTCAGCAGCGGGGTCAACCCGGCGTCGGTCCGCTTCACCAGGCCCTGCACGTCGACCATGGCGCCGGACACGGCGGTCAGTGTCCGCTTCATCTCCGCCCCGCCCACCAGGTCGGCCAGCGACTTGATCAGGGTGTTGGCGCTGGCGCCGATCTGCGCGAACGGGATCGCATCGACCTTCTGCGCCACGTCCGACAGCGCCGTGGTGATCGAGTCGAGGCCGCCGCCCTGCGTCGGCAGCACGATGGCCTTGCCCTCATGCCCGATCTGCTCGTGCGGCATGTTCGGCAGGAACTCGAGCGAGACGGCCTTGCTGCTGGTGATGTAGCTCGACGTCACCAGTTCGGCGCGCATGCCCAGGTCGACCAGCCGCTGCGCCGCCGCCTCCGGCGTCTCCGGCACCATGGACCCGACCCCCGCCAGCCGCTCCGGCTGCATCTCCATGGCCACCCGCACCTGGGGGGTCGCGTTGCCGGCGTCGATCTTCAGGTCGATCGCCGTCACCGTGCCGATCTGGATGCCGAATATCTGCACGGGGCTGTCGACGGCAAGGCCGGCCGCCGAGTTCTTGAAGTACGCCACCAGCGGGATGCGCTGCTTGTAGCCGGCGGCGTTCGCCGCCCCTTCGTCCTTGTACAGCGGGAACGTCGTGTCCTGCGCCGCCATCGGCTCGTCGCGCTGTTCCTCGGACGTGCCGAAGGCGACGCCGCCGGACAGCACGGCCTGCAACGACTCCACCTGCACGTGGACGCCGGCGCCGCCCAGCTCGACCCGCACGCCCGAGGCGTTCCAGAACGAGGTGCTCTTGCGTATCCACTTGTCGTACGGCTCGCGCACGAAGATGTTGACGGGGATCGGCCCGCTGCCCTCCGGCAGGTGGTAGCCGAGCACCTCGCCGACCACGATGTCGCGGTAGAACACGGGCGAGCCGCTGCCGATGGAGCCGATGCGGTCCGCCTGCAGCACGAAGGTGCGCCCCGGTTCGTCGGAGCGGACGCCGGGAGGGTCTTCCAGGCCCGTGTACTGGCGCTGGCTCTTGGCGGTCTTGTCGCCCGGGTCCAGCTCGATGTAGCCGCCGGAGATCAGCGTCTCCAGGCCGGAGATGTTGCTGCCGGACAGCCGCGGCCGCACCACCCAGAACCGCGCCTGGTCGGTCAGGTACGGCGCCGCCTCCGCCGTCATGTGCACCGTCACGATGACGTGGTTCATGTCCTCGGCCAGGCGGATGCCGGCGACGGTGCCGAGGTCGACGTTCTTGTGCCTGACCTTGGTCTGGCCCGCGGTCAGGCCGTCGGCGCCCTTGAAGGTGATGACGATGTCCGGCCCGCGCTGCGACAGGGTGGTGAACGCCAGGTAGCCGCCGATCGCGAGGGCGACGAGCGGCAGTATCCAGATGAACGAGAACGGCCCGCGCTTCCTGACCTCCGCTGCCGGGACGTTCGGTTCTGATGTGGAATCGCTCATGCGGCCCTCGGCTGGCTGGCGCCGCGCGCCGGTTGGCTGGCCGGCCGCGGCGCCGTCGCGGCCGCGTCCCACATGATGCGCGGGTCGAAGCAGATCGTGGCGAACATGGTCAGCACGACGACGCTGGCGAAGCAGATCGCGCCCAGCCCCGGCGTGATCATGGCGATCCGGCCGTCACGCACCAGCCCCACCAAGGTGGCCAGCATGAACACGTCGATCATGGACCAGCGCCCGATGAACTCGACCAGGCGGTACAGCCGGGTGCGGTCGCGCAGGCGCCAGTTGGAACGGCGCTGCGTCGCCACCAGCATCACCGCCAGGCTGACGAGCTTCAGCACCGGCACCAGGATGCTGGCCACGAACACCAGCAGCGCCAGCGGCCACATGCCGGCGTCCAGCAGCTCCTGCGCGCCGCCGAGGATGGTGCTGGGCTGGCCACGGCCGAGCCGGACGACCGTCATGACGGGGTAGACGTTGGCCGGGATGTACAGCAGCGCCGCCGTCGCCAGCAACGCCCAGGTCCGGCGCAGGCTGTCGGGCCGCCGCGCCTGCAACGGGGCGCCGCAGCAGTTGCAGGGGGCGCCGGCGCGGGCATGCTGCACGCGGCCGCACTCGTCGCAGGCGATCAGCGGCGCGCGGCCCGCCTTCCGGTCGGCGGCATCGGAGCTGATGGCCTGCGAACCCGCCGCCGGCGGCGACACCAGGCCGCGTTCCTCCATGCGCTCCCAGACGGAGTCGCCATCGAGCACGGCGTCGGCCAGCACCATGGTGATCATCAGGCCGCCCACCGCGTACAAGGCGACCCCCGTCTCGACTCGGGCGATGGCGCCGAGCCGGGTGTACGCCACGAACACGCCGAGCAGGAACACCTCCACCATGGCCCATGGGCCGATCTTCTCGTACCAGCGGAACACCTGCGGCAGGTTGCGCGGCGGGTTGGCCACCCGCAGGCCGACCAGGACGAACAGCATGGCGGCGATCTTCAGCAGCGGCATCACGATGGCCGTCATCAGCACGACGATTGCTAGTTCCCACGCCCCCTCGGCCACGAACGCGCCGGGGAGCGTGACCATCGTGCTGTCCCGCTCCGTGCCGACGATGTTCACCGTGATGAACGGCGCAAACACGGCGATGAGATACAGCACCAGCGAGGTGAGCCAAAGCGCCAGCGCCCGGTTGCGCGAGTTCGATCGCGTGCGGCGCAGGGTGGTGTTGCAACGCGGGCACAGCGCCTGCGCGTTGCGGTCCAGCGGCGGGATGCGCTGCAACAGGCCGCAGCCCGGGCATTCCCGAAGCGTCGTCTCGGCGCGGGCTGGTGGACTCATGGCAGGACGCGGCGCGGGCCGGGATGGAAACCCGGCGTCGCGGGAGGATGTTTGCAAGGACAAATTCCCGGGTGACAATCCTGGAGCGAACGCCCGCCGGGATGGAAGGTTTGCCCGGCGGCCAGATACAAGGCCGGCGATCGGGCCGCCGCGTCAAGCTCAGTCGGCGGCTTGTCCTGGCTGGCGGCCCGCCAGCGGCTTGCCCTGGCTGGCCGCCCGCGCGCATGAATTGGGCAACCCGGCACAGAGAGGAGCCCTACATGGCGAAATTGCAGCTTTCCGTCGCGGTCGGCGACTACGACCGGATGCGCCCCCTGATCGACGGCGCCGTGCAGATCGACGGCGTGGACCCGCAGTTCATGCTGCTGGACCCGGAGGAAATCTTCTTCCGTGCCTTCCGCCACCAGGATTTCGACATCTGCGAGCTGTCGATGAGCAGCTACAGCGTGAAGACGGCGGCGGGCGACTGCCCCTACGTCGCCGTCCCCGTGTTCCCCTCGCGCGCCTTCCGCCACACCTCCGTCTACGTCCGCACCGACCGCATCCGGCAGCCGTCGGACCTGAAGGGCCGCCGGGTCGGGCTGCCGGAGTATCAATTGACGGCGAACGTCTGGGTGCGGATGTTCCTGGAGGAGGACCACGGCATCAGGCCGTCCGACGTGACCTGGGTGCGCGGCGGCTACGAGATGCCGGGGCGAGTCGAGAAGATCGCCCTCAACCTGCCGCCGGACGTGAAGGTCGAGAGCGTCGGGCCGGACGAGACCATCTCCGGCCTTTTGGCGAGCGGCGAGCTGGACGCCGTGATCGGCCCGCGCGCGCCGTCCTGCTTTGATCAGGGGCATCCGCATGTCGGCTACCTGTTCGCCGACCCGCAGCGCGCCGGGGTGGACTGGTACCGGCGCACGAGGCTGTTCCCGATCATGCACACGCTCGGCATCCGCCGCACCCTGGCGGAGCGGCACCCGTGGCTGCCGGGCGCCGTGGTGAAGGCGTTCGAGAAGTCCAAGGCGGTGGCGCTGGCGAAGCTGGGCGACACGTCGGCTACCAAGGTGACGCTGCCGTTCGTCGAGGAGCAGCTGCGCGCCGCCCGCGACCTGATGGGCGAGGATTTCTGGGCGTACGGCCTGGAGCCGAACCGCCATGTGCTGCAACGGTTTCTGCAACGCCATTTCGACGAGGGCCTGTCGTCGCGGCTGCTGGCCCCGGAGGAGCTGTTCCACCCGGCGTCGCTGGAGGCGCACAAGATCTGATCCAAAACCCGTCATTGCGAGGCCGCTTGGCCGCGGCAATCCAGGGCCGCGCGACGAACATCGGCCGTGTGGCCCTGGGTTGCTTCGTCGCCAAGCGGCTCCTCGCAATGACGATGATGGCGGGCTGGCGCCGGATATGACAACCTTTGCGTCCTGACATAGACGGCGCCAAGCCGCCCCGGAGGTTTCCGCATGAGCCAAACTGCCCTCGTCGTCAGCGCCCACTCGGCTGATTTCGTCTGGCGCGCCGGCGGCGCCA
>CAXSFF010000218.1:0-6018 GCA_964236035.1 uncultured Acetobacteraceae bacterium | reverse complement strand
TATGTGTCCCTTTGCGGAGGAATTGAGAGATGCTGCGGATAAGTGGCTGTCGCGGCCACCCCTCCCAGTTTCTCGCAGGAGGAGAAGTATCAGGTCAGCCCGGCGGCTCTCCTGCCACCGGGACCAGGTCCATGGCGGCGATCAGCGCCGTCACCTCGGCGATCGCCGCCTCTGCGCGGGCGGCGTCCGGGCCTTTGGCGATCAGCGCCACGCCGTTGCCGGTGGCGCGGTAGTACGGGTAGCTGCCGAGGTCGAGGTCCGGATAGCGGTCCTGGATCGCCGACAGCCCTTCCGCGATACGGCCCTCCAACAGCCGCTCGGCATGCACCGCGCGGCTGACGATCGGCGGGCCACCCACGAGGCTCGGCGCCAGCGCGTCGAACATCGCCTGCATGATGCGCGGCACCCCCGCCATCACGTGCACGTTGCCGATGGTGAACCCGGGCGCGATCGAGATCACGTTGTCGATCAGCGTCGCGCCGCGCGGCATCGTCGCCATGCGCATGCGGGCGGCGTTGAACTCGCCGGGCTTGTAGTGCCGGTTCATCCGCTCGAACGCCTCGGGATGCACCTCCCACGGCACGCCGAACGCGTCCGCCACGCACTGGCTGGTGATGTCGTCATGGGTCGGCCCGATGCCGCCCGTGGTGAACACGTGGTCGTAGCGCGCCCGCACCTCGTTCACCACGGACACGATGGTCGCCGCCACGTCGGGGATCACCCGCACCTCGCGCAACGGGATGCCGATCTCGCCCAGGCGGGCGGCGACGAACTTGATGTTAAGGTCCTGCGTGCGTCCGCTCAGCACCTCGTTGCCGATCACCAAGAGGCACGCGGTCGGGTTCGGCATCACAGGAAATCCCTCAGCAACGGAATGAGCGGCTTGTCGGCCGGCGGCATGTCATACTCCACCAGCTTGTGCGGGCGCACCCAGGCCAGCGCCTGCCCCTCCAGCCCGGCGGGGATGCCGGCCCAGCGGCGGCACAGGAACAGCGGCATCAGCAGGTGGAACCGCTCGTAGTCATGGCTGGCGAAGGCGAAGGCGGCGAGGCAGGCGGCGCTCACGTCGATGCCCAGCTCCTCCTTCAGCTCGCGGATCAGCGCCTGCTCCGGGGTCTCGCCGGGCTGCAGCTTGCCGCCAGGGAATTCCCACAGGCCAGCCATCTTCTTGCCCTCCGGACGGCGCGCCAGCAGCACGCGGTTGTCGCTGTCGACCAGGGCGCAGGCGGCGACCAGCAGCAGGGGTTTGCCCGGCGCGGGCACGCCAGGCGTCGCGGGCGTCTCGACGGCGCCGAACAGGTCCTCGCGAGTCGCTTCGAACCGGGTCACGGGATGGTCGCCGCCGCGGGCGAGGAACTTCTCGCGCCCGTTGCCGACCTCGCGCAGGCCGATGCGGCGCAGCACGGCGGCCGACGCCGGGTTGTCGTCGGCGACATGCGCCTCGATGCGGCGGATCGGCAGGTTGGCCAAGGCCCAGCGCGCCATCCGCCCGGCTGCCTCCGTGGCGACGCCGTGCCCCCAGTAGCGCCGGCCCACCCAGTAGCCGAGGCTGCCCGTGTCCGGCGTGCGGTCCAGCCGCAGGCCGACGCAGCCGATCACCAGCTCGCGCCCGTCCTCCTGTCCCGTGATGACCAGGTGGTGCGCGGTGCCGTCGCGGCGCTGGTCGATGGTGGAAGCGATCCACTCGTCGGTTAGCGTGCGCTCGTATGGGTAGGGCAGGTTGCTGAGCATGCGCACCACGGTCCAGTCGTTGACCATGCGGTGGATCTGCTCGGCATCGGCGGCGACGGGCGGGCGCAGCACCAGCCGGTCCGTGGTCAGCGGCTCGAACGCCGAGGCCGGTGCGGGCGAGGTCCTTGGCGTGCGGCGGCGTGGGCTGGATGACATGCCCCCGTAAAATGGCGCAACCATGGCGTGCCCGGCAAGGGCATCGATCACGCCCGCGCCGGCGCCTGCTGGAAGGCGTCCGCGATCGCCGACCACAGCGGCTTGCGCTTGAGGTCGGCGTCGAGCGGCAACGCCCGTTGCGGCAGCTTGTCGTCGCGCGGCATCGCGTCGTTGAGCCAGGAGCGGCGGTCCGACAGGCCCCAGGTGAGCACCCCCATCACCGCGGAGCAGCTCAGCACGGCGTCCAGGTAGGCGCGGGCGTGGCTGGCCACGGCCGCGTCGCGCACGGCGGAGTCGCCCGGCAGGCGGTTGTCACGGATGTCCAACTCGGTGATGACGATCTTCAGCCCGAGCGAGGCCACGTCGGCGCAGAAGCGCGCCAGCATCGTCTGGTCCAGCTCCTGCACAGCCGCGTCGAGGTGCGCCTGGATGCCGAGTCCCTGCACCGGCAGGCCGCGCGCCTTCATGTCCGACAGCAAGGTGAGCACCGCATGCCGTTTGCGGTCGTCCTCGACCCAGTTGTAGTCGAGTCCGTATTCATTGATGAACCGCAGCGGCTCCGGATCGGCCTCGGCGCAGGCATGGAACGCCACGTCGAGCATCGCCGGACCCATCGCGCGCGACCACAGCGTGTCGCGCTGGGCAAGCGGCTTGCCGTCCTGCGGCCACACCACCTCGTTCGCCACGTCCCACTGCACGACCCGGTGGCGCGTGTGGTTGACGACGGTCTCGATGTGCCGGGTCAGCAGCCGCTCGGCGTTGGCGGGCGTGAGCGTGGCGGCCAGCCAGTCCGGGTTGCCGCCGTGCCAGAGCAGCGTGTGGCCACGCACCTGCAAGCTGCGCCGGCGCGCGTAGTCCATGATCGCGTCGGCGGCGACGAAGTCGTAGACATCGGGTTTCGGGCGGATCGCGCGCCATTTGAACGCCGTCTCGCCCGTGAGCATCCCGCACTCGGCGCGGACCTGAGCCATGTAGGCGCGGTCCGTGGCCAGCACCTGGTCGTCGATCGCCGCGCCATAGAAGCGGTTGCGCTGCATGGCGATTGCGTTAAGGCCGGGCGCGCTCAGGCCCGGTGAACTTGGCGCAGCGGCGGCCAGCCCGGCAATGCCGCCGAGAACGCCGCGACGGGCGATAGGGTAGGGAGGCGGGTGCATCGTCGGAACCTCCTGCCGATGCACCCGCGACTCGTTCAGGCCGCCAGGGCGTCCGGTTCGGCCACCAGCAGGCGTGACCGTATCAGCTTCTCGATGCCACGCAGATGCGCGCGCTCCGTCGAGTCGCAGAAGCTGATCGCGGTGCCGGAATGCCCGGCGCGGGCGGTGCGGCCGATGCGGTGGACGTAGCTCTCCGGCACGTTCGGCAGGTCGAAGTTGATGACGTGGGTGACGCCGTCCACGTCGATGCCGCGCGCCGCGATGTCGGTGGCGATCAGCACGCGGACACTGCCGTCCTTGAATGCCGCCAGCGCCCGCTCGCGCTGCACCTGGCTTTTGTTGCCGTGGATCGCCGCGGCGGGCTGCCCGGCGGCCTCCAGGTGCTGCACCACGCGGTCGGCGCCGTGCTTGGTGCGGGTGAACACCAGCGTGCGGCCCATGCCCTTGCGCTTGAGGATGGTGCTCAGCAGCGAGCGCTTGCGCGCCGCCTCCACGAACACGACCGACTGCTCGACCCGCTCGACGGTGGTGGCGACGGGCGCCACGGCGACGTGCACGGGGTCGCGCAGCAGGGCGGCGGCGAGCGAGCTGATCTCCTTCGGCATGGTGGCCGAGAAGAACAGGCACTGGCGCTGCGCCGGGATGTGGCTGGCGATCTTCTTGATCGGGATGATGAAGCCGAGGTCGAGCATGTGGTCGGCCTCGTCCAGCACCAGAATCTCGACGTTGCCGAGGTTGACGGCGCGGTCGTTCAGGTGGTCCAGCAGGCGACCTGGGGTCGCCACCAGCACGTCGACGCCGTTGTCCATGGCGCGCGCCTGGCGCCCCTTCGGCACGCCGCCGAACATCAGCGCCACGCGGATCGGCGACCCGGCGGCGTAGGTGCGGAAGCTGTCGGCGATCTGGCTGGCCAGCTCGCGCGTCGGCGCCATCACCAGCACGCGGGTGCCCTTCCTGCCCGGGTGCTTCCGCTCGCTGAGCAGGCGCTGCAGGATGGGGAGGGCGAAGGCGGCCGTCTTGCCGGTGCCGGTCTGGGCGATGCCCTGCACGTCCTTGCCGGCGAGCACGTAGGGGATCGCCTGCGCCTGGATCGGCGTGGGTTCGCTGTAGCCGGCGGTGGTCAGCGCAGCGAGAAGCGGCGCGGCCAGGCCGAGCTCTTGGAAAGTTGGCATAAGTGTACTGAAGTCTTTCAATCGAACGTCGCCATCGCGAGGTGGTCCGGGACGTCATTCGCAATCAGCAGGACTGCAAACCGGCGCGAGACACTGGATGGGCTGGGGAGCTGCGTTCGAAGCCAGCAGGACTCGTTACATCGAGGTGCGCGCGATCTCCATACTGTTGCAGTGCAGCGAAGTCAAGGAAAACCGTGGGTTGCCGAAGTTCCCCCACAGGGTGGACCCAGGCGGCGCCCGCCCGTAACCTGGCCGGCGACACCCGGGGAACCGCCATGCTGACCTGCGCCATCATCGACGACTACCAGGGCTGCGCGCTCGGCCTCGCCGACTGGGCCTCGCTCGACGGGGTGCAGGTGCGGAGCTTCACCGACCACATCGCCGACCTTGGCGCGCTGGCTGCGGCGCTCGCGGAGTTCGACATCGTCGTCGCCATGCGCGAGCGCACCCGCTTCGACGCCGCCACCTTCGCCGCCCTGCCGCGGCTGAAGCTGCTGGTGACCTCGGGCATGCGCAACCAGGCGATCGACCTGGCCGCCGCCGCCAGCCGCGGCATCGTGGTGTCGGGCACCGCCGGGTCGGCGACGGCGGCGCCTGAACTCGCCTGGGGCCTGCTGATGGCGCTGGCCCGGCACATCGCGCCCGACGCCGCCTCCGTGCGCAACGGCGAGCGCTGGCAGACCCGGCTCGGCATCGGCCTGGCCGGGCGAACGCTCGGCATCGTCGGTCTCGGCAGCATCGGCACCTGCATGGCGCGCTACGCCCGCGCGTTCGAGATGCCCGTGCTCGCCTGGAGCCGCAACCTGACCGACGAGCGCTGCCGCGACGCCGGCGCCGAGCGCGCGCCCGACCTCGACACGCTGCTGCGGCGCGCCGACATCGTCACGTTGCACGTCGTGCTGGGCGACGGCACGCGCGGCATGCTCGGCGCACGCGAGCTGGCGTTGATGAAGCCGACGGCGCTGCTGGTGAACACGTCGCGCGGCCCGCTGGTCGACGAGGCGGCGCTGGTCGCGGCGCTGGCGGAGGGGCGCATCGCCGGCGCCGCGCTGGACGTGTTCGACGTGGAGCCGCTGCCGCCGGGCCATCCGCTGCGCACCTTGCCGACCGTGCTGGCGACGCCGCACATCGGCTACGTCACCCGCGAGAGCTACCTCGGCTATTTCCAGGGCGCGGTGGAGGACATCGCCGCCTGGCAGCACGGCGCGCCAATCCGCACGCTGTAGCTTCTTCTCCCTCTTCCCTCGCGGGAGAGGGCCGGGGTGAGGGGGCCGCGCGCGCAGTGTTTGATGTGGCCACCCCTCCTCTCAGCCTCCTTCCGCAAGGGGAGGAGCTTTAACTGCAACGACGCGAACTCGGGTGAAAGCATTGACACGGCCTTTGCCGCACAGCGTGGTTTTGAGTGAAGCCTATGCTGGCTTGCAGGCCCAGGCACTCGGCCTTGCCGAACGCGCCGGGCTGGCCCCGCGCCTGGCCACCGTTGCCGTGCCACGGCCTTGGCGCTGGCTGCCCACCACGCTGCTGCCAGCCGCCGCGCTTGGTTTCCCGCCACCGCCCGAGTCGCTGGCCATTGGCTGCGGCGGCGTGGCGGCGCGCCTGCTGGCGTCCCTGCGCGATCCCAAGCGGCAGGTCGTCCAGGTGCAGCACCCCCGCATGGACCCGCGCCGCTTCGACCTGGTGGTGGTCAACCGCCATGACCGCCTGACGGGGCCGAACGTCATCGTCACCCGAACCGCCCTGCACCGCGCCACGCCGGAGCGGCTGGCGGCCGAACGCGCGGCCTGGGCGGCGCGGCTGGCGCACCT
>CAXSFF010000217.1:0-6037 GCA_964236035.1 uncultured Acetobacteraceae bacterium | reverse complement strand
AAGCTACGGTGCGACGCGGGCGGTGGAGGGCTTGTCGTTCAGCATCGGACGCGGCGAGACGCTCGGCCTGCTGGGCGGCAACGGCGCCGGCAAGACCACTACGATCTCGATGCTGCTTGGCCTGCTGACGCCGACCGCCGGGTCGATCACGGTGCTGGGGCACGACATGGCGCGCAACCGATTCGCGGCGCTGGGACGGATGAACTTCTCGTCGCCTTACGTGGCGCTGCCGGCGCGGCTTTCGGTCGGCGAGAACCTGCGCGTCTACGGCCATCTCTACGACGTGCCGCAGCTGGAACAACGCATCGTCGAGCTCGCCAAGGAACTGGAGCTGTCCGAGCTGCTGGACCGCCCGGCGGGCGCGCTCTCCGCTGGGCAGAAGACGCGGGTGGCGCTGGCCAAGTCGCTGATCAACCGGCCCGACGTGCTGCTGCTGGACGAGCCGACCGCCAGCCTGGACCCGGACACCGGCGACTGGGTGCGCAGTTGGCTGGAGCGTTACCGGCGGCAAAGCGGCTGCACCATCCTGCTCGCCAGCCACAACATGGCGGAGGTGGAGCGGCTGTGCTCGACCGTGCTGATGCTGAAGCAAGGCCGGGTCGTCGACCGTGGCACCCCCGCCGCGCTGCTGACGAAATATGGCCGTGACGACCTGGAGGAGGTGTTCCTCGACATCGCCCGCGCCCGAGGCCGCGCGGCATGACGGGCGCCATGCGCAGCAGCGGGCGCCGGGTCTGGGGCATGATGTACCGCCATCTGGCGCTGTATCGGCGCTCGTGGCCGCGCATGCTCGAACTCGCCTACTGGCCGGTGCTGCAGATGTCGGTGTGGGGCTTCACCGCCAGCTTCCTGGCCAGCCGCGCCAACAGCAACGTCGCCACGGTGGCGGCCGCGATGCTCGGCGGCGTGCTGCTGTGGGAGGTCGCGTTGCGCAGCCAGATGGGCGTCGCCGTGTCGTTCCTGGAGGAGGTGTGGTCCCGCAACCTGGCCCACGTCTTCGTCAGCCCAATCCGGCCGTGGGAGATGCTCGCGGCCCTGGTAGGCATGTCGGTGCTGCGGATGCTCGTGGGCGTGTTGCCGGCGATCCTGCTCGCCTATGTGCTGTATGCGTTCAACCTGTTCGCGATGGGCCCGATCGTGGTGCTGTTCTTCGCCAACCTGATGATCATGGGCTGGTGGGTGTCGCTCGGCGTGCTGTCGCTGATCCTGCGCCACGGCGCCGGGGCGGAGGCGCTGGCCTGGTCGGTGCTGTTCGGGCTGACGCCGTTCTCCGCCGTGTTCTACCCGGTGTCGGTGCTGCCGGCGGTGGTGCGGCCGTTCGCCCTGGCGCTGCCGTCCTCGCACGTGTTCGAGGGCATGCGCGCGGCGCTGTCCGACGGCGTGGTGCGCTGGGACCACATGGCCTGGGCGTTCGGCCTCAACGTGGTCTGGATGGCGGCGGCGCTGCTGGTGTTCAGCGCGCAGTTCCGCCGCGCGCGCCAAGGCGGTGCGTTGCTCAACATTGGGGAATGACGTGGCCGAAACCCGCTTCTGGCTGATCCGCCACGCCTTGGTGGAGGAGAACGCGCGCGCCATGCTGTACGGCACCATGGACGTGCCGCTCTGCCCCGAAAGCCTGGTCGCGGACGTGCCGGCGTACCGCGCGCTCGCCGCCAGCCTGCCGCGCCCGGCGCACTGGGTCGTCACCCCCCTCTCCCGCACCCGGCGCACCGCGGAGGCGATCTTCGCCGCCGGCTACCCCGCGCAGCCGCTCGCGGTCGACCCCGGCCTGGTGGAGCAGCACCTCGGCGACTGGCAAGGATTGCCGCACGCCGAGCTGCCTGCGCGCCTGGCCCTGGCGCCGCACGCGTTCTGGCCGCTCGGCGGCGAGGAAAGGCCACCCGGTGGCGAGAGCATGGCCGACGTCATCGCCCGCGTCGGTCCCGCGCTGGAACGCTGGGCCAAGCGCTGCCCCGGCGAGGATATTGTCATCGTCAGCCATGGCGGCGCGATCCGGGCCGCCGTGGCGCACGCGATCGGGGTCGGCGCGGACAGCGCGCTGCACCTGTCGGTGCAGAACATCGCGTTGACGCGGCTGGAACGGCATCCGCAGGCTTGGCGGGTGGTTTGCGTGAACTGCGTCGTTTAGTCAGCTGTCATTGCGAGGAGCGCTTGCGATGCGGCAATCCAGGGCCATGCGGCAGGTATGGCCGCGTGGCCCTGGATTGCCGCACCGCCAAGCGGCGGCTCGCAATGACGAAGCTTAGCCTCTCTCAGTCCCGCAACTGCGGGTTATCGAATCGAGGGCTACGATACTGCTCCAACGCGCCCCGCAACGCCTGCGCCAGGTCTGTCTTCTCATCCTCGCCCAAGCTCTTCGCGATCTCCATCCGCACGCCATGCGCCGTCAGCCATAGGCCGGACACTCGCCCCGGACGCTCCTGCAAATCGACCCGCAGCCAGGCCGGCGGCACCATGGTTTCGCTGCGGCGGCCGTCCTGCGTGGTCTGGATCACGCGCAGCCCGGCATCGGACAGCAGCAGCACCTCGTTGGCCCGCACGCCGCGCGCGTTGTGGCGCAGCAGCAGCAACGCCAGCGTGATCTCCACCCCGTTGAACCCGGCGATCGGCCAGGCGCCCAGCCACCAGAACACCGCCGTCGTGATGCAGCTCAACGTGCACAGCGCCGCCACCAAATAGCGCAGCCCGCGCACCGACAGGCTGCGGTGCGGCACGATCACGGCTTCGAAGAAACAGGGCTCTGCGTTCATGGCACCTTCGATCTAAACCGATCCGGGCGCTTGTCACCACCCACGCCGCCGGGCGACCATGCGGGATGCCGATCATTCCCGTCCGCCTCACCCCGCGCATGCCCAACGCCAGCATCCGCCCATTCCTCGAATCGCTGCGCGCCGCCAACCCGGACGCCGAGACGGAGCTGTCGTTCGGCACCCCGTTCACCCTGCTGGTCGCCGTGGTGCTGTCGGCGCAGACCACGGACGCGGCGGTCAACCTGTGCACGCCGGCGCTGTTCGCAGCGGCGCCGACGCCCGCCGCCATGGCCGCCCTGGGCGCGGAGGCGATCGGGCCGTTCATCCGCCGCATCGGCCTGTGGCAGGGCAAGGCGAAGAACGTCGCCGCCCTGAGCCAACTGCTGGTCGAGCGGCACGGCAGCGAGGTCCCGGCCGACCGCGAGGCGCTGGAGGCCCTGCCCGGCGTCGGCCGCAAGACGGCGAACGTGGTGCTGAACGTGGTGTTCGGCGAAAGCACCATGGCCGTGGACACCCACGTCTTCCGCCTCGGCAACCGCACGGGGCTGGCGCGCGGCAAGACCCCGCGGGAGGTCGAGGACGGCCTGGTCAAGCGCATCCCAGCCGACATCCTGCGCCCGGCGCACCACTGGCTGATCCTGCACGGCCGCTACGTCTGCAAGGCGCGGCTGCCGGAGTGCTGGCGCTGCCCGGCCGTGCCCTGGTGCCGCTACCCGGACAAGACCCTGGCGCCGCAGAAGCCGAAGCGCGTGCCGGCCCTGCGCAAGCCTCAGGCGGTGGTGCCGCCGGCCTCCAGCGCCTCGATATCGGCGTCGCTGAAGCCGAAGTGATGCGCCACCTCGTGCACCAATACGGTGCGGACCAACTCGAACAGGTCGTCGCCGCCCTCGATCCACTCCAGCAGGATCGCCTCGCGGTACAGGATCACCATGTCGGGCTCCCGCGGCAGGTCGCCGCCGCTTTGCTCCAGCAGCGACACCCCGCGATACAGGCCGGTCAGGTCGTAGCCGCTCTCCATGCCGAGCGCGTCGAGCGTCTCGTCGTCGGCCATCTCCTCGACCACGATCGACAGCGGCCGGGCGCGCTCGCGGAAGCGGTCCGGGATGCCGGCGAGCGCCTGGTCGGCCAGCGCCACGATGTCGGCGAGCGAGGGGGGCGTGTTGGGCATGGCCGAGTTCCTTTCGGGATCGCTGGAAGGTGCGCACGGGAGCGCGGCGAACGCCAGCCGGTCGTTGGACATGTAACTTCGTTCCGCTCACGATGCGCCGATGAAACCCGCCCGCCTGACGGACGCCGAGATCGGCGCGCTGCCGCACAGCCATCCCGCGTGGACGGTGCAGGGCACGGCGCTGGTGCGCAGCTTCACCTTCGCGGATTTCAGCGCGGCCTGGGCGTTCATGACGCGCGTGGCGCTGTTGGCGGAGCAGCAGGACCATCATCCCGACTGGTCCAACGCCTACAACCGGGTGCGCATCGCGCTGACCACCCATGATGCCGGCGGGCTGACGGCGCGGGATGTCCGCCTGGCCGCGGCGATCGACCGGCTGCAGGCCTGAAGGCTCCCCGGTAGTGTCCCAATTTGAAATCCGGGCCTGGTCCGCCACCGTTCGCGGACCTTCTGAAACCGGGACGCCGAGACTGCCGCCTGAGTTTGGCGGCTAGAGGACATTCGGTCGTAGGTTTCGGAACGGACAACACACTGACACAGCACGCCATGTTGGCTTGCCGAAAGTCTTGCCTTACGGGACTGGCGAAGGTTTGTCGAAAACCGGCAAATGGCTTTAATCACCGAATGAAGTTATGCCAAGAAACACGGAAATCGGTTTGGTGGAGCCGCCATTTCAACCATACACGAGATCAGATTTATAGGATCACTTAAATGGCAAATTCTGCAACCTCGGCAAATCTTAAATCCGCCTTCAGTATTCTGAACGCTTCTGGCTACGTAAAACGACGGTTCGACTTCGGTGGCGAATACGGCGACATGCACGTTCGCGAGGCCGGTGACGGATGGCACGTCGCCTGTCTTGCCCATGATGCTTCGGACGGTATCGACCTCCGTTTTGGAGCGTATACAGACGACTTCGCCAAGGCGATGCGGCTTACAACCTTGGATTCGTCAAAGTTGGCAGCTCCCAGCTTGATGTACATCCTGCCAAGTCATTTTCTCCCACTAGAGCGTGACTCCCGTGATAGTTTGGCACAGACCAGGCAACCGCCGAAGAATTGGCTTGCGCATCACATCGAGACTGCCGTCCATCCGTTCTTGCTTGGCAATAAGACTTACGAATACAGCCTAAACCTGCTTGAGGCTTCCTTCTCGCATTTAGCTTCGTCGCCCTGGTCGCGCGTGGTGCTGCTGCGATTGACCGGACGTGACGCACAACTCGCCGACTTCGCCGCCCATTGGCGAGAGCGGGTAAAGGGCAGCTTCCTGCCTACCGACGCTTTCGACGAGTTCATCGCGTGCGTCCGTGCCTGGTCCCCACAGCAAGCGTAAGGGAGGGTGCGCATTTGCGTCTCATCACGGTCAGTACCTGCCTGTCGCCCTGCAAACCTTGCCTTGTGGGGCACGGCTGGGTTTGGTGGACAGCGGACATTAAGGTGCGGCGTAGCGTCGGTCAGGTTGAGGTAGCCTTGGAGGAGGGTCTAAAGCTATGTTCACCAGTTCGCTCAAGAACCGTAGAAATGAGTCCATACGTTTTTGGCTTGAGCCCTGGGCTGAAGAGTATGAGATCTCATCTGGCTCAACACTCAAGCTTCGATACGAGTGCGTCAAGCCTTCCATGATCTATCCGGAAGTCGAGATCACTGAGAGTCTGATAGTATGGTGGTTTGGTTCGAACTGCCGTGTCCGCCTGTACATTGACGATCAGGATGTCACCGCGGCTTCGTGGGACATTCCGTCTCCAAATCTCTGAACCTCCGCTTAGGGGTTCGAGAGTAGACAGCCGATCTCGGCGATCAAAATCCTTGATTTTTGGGAATGGCAGAGCGCGGTTGAGAGCTGACCTGTATATGATTGGCCCGGCATAGTGCGCGCTTCGATGTTGTGCCGGCTGGCGGTGTCTTAACTGCCGCCTACCGTAAGAGATTCGCTCTCGATCTTAGCGCTCGCCAAAGGCCCAGCCAAAACCCGCAGAGTAGGATGCCGGGAACATAGTGCAGAAACACGAAAAGCGGGTCGCCGGACAGCTCGTGACGTAAGGCACTGGTAATGGCAACGGCGCCCCAGCTTACCGAGACATAAATGGCCGCCCCGAACACCGCCGACTCTACCCAGGCGG
>CAXSFF010000216.1:0-6052 GCA_964236035.1 uncultured Acetobacteraceae bacterium | reverse complement strand
TCCCCTTGCGGGAGGAGGCCGGGAGGAGGGGTGGCCACATCAACCACCCTGCGCGCGGCCACCCCTCCCCCCAACCCCTCCCGCAAGGGGAGGGGAGAAGAATCTGACATCATTGCGTTGGTACCAGCCGTGATTGCGTGAAGCGCTCGCAATGACAGCCGTCGATCTCACTCCGGGTCGGCGAAGCGGTAGCCGATGCCGGCCTCGGTGACGATCAGCCGGTTGCCGGCCGCGCCGAGCTTCTGGCGAAGATGGCCGATGTACACCCGCAGGTACTGCACGTCATGGACATGCGCCTCGCCCCACACCGCCGCCAGCAGCTGCCGGTGCGTCACCACCCGGCCGGCATGGCGGACCAGGAACGCCAGCAGGTCGTACTCGCGCGGGCTCAGCGTCACCTCGGCGCCCGCCGCGCGGACCCGGCGGTACACCAAGTCCACCTCGACCCCGTCGCGCCGCCAGGGGGCCGCCGCGCCATCCTGCCGCAGTTCCCGCCGCAGGCAGGCGCGCAGCCGGGCCAGCAGCTCGCCGACCGCGAACGGCTTCTCGATGTAGTCGTCGGCGCCCGCATCCAGGGCGCGGATCTTCTCCGCCTCGCGGTCGCGCGCGGAGACCACGATGATCGGCGCCTGCGTCACGGCGCGCAGCCGGACCAGCGCGTCCTGGCCGTCCATGTCCGGCAGGCCGAGGTCAAGCAGCACGGCGGCGAACCCGCGCGCGGCGGCCTGGCGCAGACCCTCCGCCGCGTTGTCCGCCCGTTCGACGCCATAGCCATCGGCCTGCAAGGCCGGGCGCAGGAAGCGGTGCACCTGCGGCTCGTCGTCGATGACCAGGATGGTGCTGGCGCTCATCCGGGCGGCTCCGCGGCGGGCAGGCGGATGGTGATGCGGGTGCCCGGCAGGCCGTCGGCCGGCGCGCCGGGGCGTGGGCTTTGCGCGGTGATGGTGCCGCCCATCGCCTCCACCATGCCACGCGCGATGGCAAGCCCAAGGCCGAGACCCGTCCCGGCCCGGTCGCCCTGGGTGGCGCGGAAGAAGCTGTCGAACACGTCGTGCAGGTGCTCCGGCGGGATGCCGATGCCCTCGTCCGTCACCTCGATGCACACCTCGGTGCCGGCGCGGACCGCATCCAGCCGCACCAGGCTGCCCGCCGGCCCATATTTCACGGCGTTCTCCAGCACGTTGACGATCACCTGCTCCAGCAACGCCGGGTCGGCGCGGACGTCGGGTGACGGCTCCGGGAGGCGGATGCCCAGATGCGGGGTGCCGGCCAGGCGGGCAGCGGCGGCGTCGATGACCTCGGCCAAGGGCACCGAGGCCAGGCGCGGGTTGATCTGGCCGCTTTCCAGCCGCGTCAGGTCGGTGATGTTGGCCAGGAACCGCGCCATGCGGGCGACATCCTCCTCGATGCCGTCCAGCAGGTCGATGCGGGTCGCCTCGTCCAGCTTGTCCCACGCCGAACGCAGCGTGCCGGCGGCGCCGCGGATGCCGGTCAGCGGCGTGCGCAGGTCATGCCCCAGCGAGGCCAGCAGGGCGGTGCGCAGCCGCTGGGTTTCCTCCATCGCCGTGCTGCGGGCCGACTCCTTCACCAGCAGCACGCGCTCCCAGGCGACGGCGGATTGGTCCACCAGGGCGGCGACTGCCTGCAGCACGGGGCCATCCAGGCTCGCCTCGCTGCGCACGCCCAGCACGCCGAGCCGGACGCGCACGGTGCCGAGCGGCAGGAAGCGCCACTTGCCGCCCGGCAGCGTGCTGGTGCCGCGTCCGGCCGGCTCGGCATGGGTCCAGGCCCATTGCGCCGCCGCCCAGGCGCCCGGGTCCATGGTATCGGCGCCGGGATACGCCGCGCGGATGTCGAGGTCGCCGCCGGGTGTGCTCGGCGCCAGCACCAGCGCCCGCCCGGCCAGGTCCGCCGCCTGACGCGCGATCTCCGCCAGCAGATCGCGCAGGGTGGCGGCCTCGCCCAGCTTGCGGCTGAACGCGCCGATGCGGCGGAGGCCCTCGATGCGGCCCTGCGCCGCCCGCGCCTGGTCGCGCACGCGGCTGGCCAGGCCGCCGGCGAGCACCGCCACCAGGGCGAACACCAGCAGGGCGACCAGGTCGTCGGGGCTGCCGATCGTGATCTCGTAGATCGGCGGGATGAAGAAGAAGTCCCAGGCCAGGAAGCTCGCCGCCGCCATCGCCAGCGCCAGGCGCATGCCGCTGATGCTGGCGGCGGCGACGATGCCGGCGAGGTAGATCATCCCCATCGCGTCCTGCGGCACGGCGCCGCGCACGCTCGACCCCGCCGTCGTGATGGCCGCCACCAGCAGGAGCGCGCCGGGCCAGCTCCACCACGGCTCTCGCCGTTTCGGGCGGACGGCGCGGGGGGGCCGCGTGGCGGGGCCGGGGATGACGTGGATCGCCACGTCCGGCGCGCGCTGCAGCAGTCGGTTGGCCAGCGTCAGCCCGGTCAGCCGGCGCCACCATGCGGCGGAGGCGCGGCCCAGCACGATATGGGTGGCGTTGCGCTCGCGGGCGGCGGCCAGCACGGTGTCGACCAGGCTGCCGCCGCGGGTGTCCAGCGTCGCGCCGAGCTGCGCCGCCAGGCTGAGTGCCGGCTGCATCGCCGTGACCGACTGCGCGCCCTCGACGTGCAGTGCGACCCAGGGCGCGTGCAGCGCCTCCGCCAGCCGCTTGGCCTGCCGCGCCACCACCTCGCCGGCCGGGCCGGGGCCGATCAGCGCCAGCACCCGCTCGCCGGAGGGCCAGGCGCCGGACACGCCGCTGCGCCGCATCCAGTCGCGCACGTCGTCGTCCACGTGGGCCGCGGCGCGACGCAGCGCCATCTCCCGCAGCGACGCCAGGTTGCCCTCGCGGAAGAAGCCGTCCAACGCGCGGCCGGCGGTCTCCGGGCGGTAGATCTCGCCGTCTTGCAGCCGCCGGCGCAGTTCGGCGGGCGTCACGTCGATCAGCTCGATCTCGTCGGCCATCTCGAGCACCTGGTCGGGCAGCGTCTCCGTGACCCGCACCCCGGTGACGCGGGCGACGTCGTCGTTGAGGCTTTCCAGGTGCTGCACGTTCAGCGTCGCCCATACCGTGAGGCCGGAGCGCACCAGCAACGCCACGTCCTCCCACCGCTTGGCGTGGCGGCTGCCGGGCGCGTTGGTGTGCGCCAGCTCGTCGACCAGCAACAGGCCGGGGCGGCGGGCGAGGGCGGCGTCGAGGTCAAGCTCCTGCAGCACCTGGCCGCGGTACTCGATATCGCGCATCGGCAGCGTGGGCAGGCCGGCGGCCTGGGCGATGGTGGCGGCGCGGCCGTGGGTCTCGATCACGCCGGCCACCACGTCCTCGCCCTCGGCCTGGCGCCGTTTGGCTTGGTTCAGCATCTCCCACGTCTTGCCGACGCCGGGCGCGGAGCCGAGGAAGATCTTGAGCCGGCCGCTGTCGGCGGCGACGGCGGCGGCGATCAGGGCATCCGGGTCGGGGCGGCCGTCATCTGGCATGGCGGGGTTATAGTGGATGGGCGGGGCAAAGTCTGCTCCTCCTCCCCTTGCGGGAGGAGGCCGGGAGGAGGGGTGGCCACATCAACCACCCGGCGCGCGGCCACCCCTCACCCCGGCCCTCTCCCGCCCAGGCGCTAAGCATTGGGGGAGAGGGAGCAGGAAGTTACTTGCCGGCGGTCTTGTCGGGGACAGCCGGCAGGGCGTCCAGCGCGAGGTTGAGCGCCAACACGTTGACGCGCGGCTCGCCGATCAGGCCGGCCAGGCGGCCACTGGTGTTGGCGGCGACCAGGCCGTTGACCTGCGCCACCGGCATGTTGCGGGCCGTCGCCACCCGCGCCACCTGCATCGCCGCCGTCTCCGGCGATATGTCGGGGTCGAGCCCGCTGGCCGAAGTGGTCAGCATATCGCCGGGTACGACCTTCGCGCCCGTTTTGGCGATGTCGGCGGTCACCCGGTCGATCAGCGTCTTGGACGTCGGCCCGGCGTTGGAGCCACCGGAGCTGGAGGCGTCATACGGCACGGGGACGGTCTTGGTGGCATCCGCCGGGTCGGTGTTCTGGGTGGCGGACGGGCGGCCCTGGAAATACCTGTCCTGGGTGAAGTTCTGCCCGAGCAGCGACGAGCCGACCACGTGGCCGTCATGCTCGATCAGGCTGCCGCCGGCCTGGTGCGGGAACACGACGGCGGCGGCGCCGACGAAGCCGAGCGGGAACAGCAGCCCGGTCAGCGCCGTGAACAGCACGACCAGGACCAGGGCGGGGCGAAGGTGCTTCATGTCAGGACATCCCGAACAGGGTGAGGAGCATGTCGATCAGCTTGATGCCGATGAACGGCGCAACCAGGCCGCCAAGCCCGTAGATCAGCAGGTTGCGCCGCAGCAGCGCCGCCGCCCCGCCTGGCCGGAACGATACGCCCCGCAAGGCCAGCGGCACCAGCGCCACGATGATCAGCGCGTTGAAGATCACCGCCGACAGGATCGCCGTCTGCGGCGAGTGCAGCCGCATGACGTTCAGCGCCGCCAGCTCCGGGTAGGTGGCGACGAAGATCGCCGGCAGGATGGCGAAGTATTTCGACACGTCGTTGGCGATGCTGAAGGTGGTCAGCGCGCCGCGGGTGATCAGCAGCTGCTTGCCGATCTCCACCACCTCGATCAGCTTGGTCGGGTCGCTGTCGAGGTCGACCATGTTGCCGGCCTCGCGCGCCGCCTGGGTGCCCGTCTGCATCGCCACGCCCACGTCGGCCTGCGCCAGGGCGGGGGCGTCGTTGGTGCCGTCGCCGCACATCGCCACCAGGCGGCCCTGCGCCTGCGCCTTGCGGATGTAGTCGAGCTTGTCCTGCGGCGTCGCCTGGGCGAGGAAGTCGTCGACCCCCGCCTCGGTCGCGATGGCGGCGGCGGTCACGGGGTTGTCGCCGGTGATCATGATGGTCTTGATGCCCATCGAGCGCAGGGACGCGAAGCGTTCGCGGATGCCGGGCTTGACGATGTCCTTCAGCTCGACCACGCCCAGCAGGCGCCCGTCGGCCAGCACCCCCAGCGGCGTGCCGCCGGCGCGCGCCACACGGTCGACGGCGGCAGTGAAGGCCGCCGGCGCCGCACCCGACAGCGCCAGCACCGAGTCGACGGCGCCCTTGCGCCAGACCTTGCCGCCGGCGTCCAGCCCGGAGACCCGGGTGTTGGCGGTGAACGGCACCACGTTGCCGCCCGCCGGCATGTCGGCCGAGAAGCCTTGGCGGTCGCGCACGTAGGTCAGGATCGAGCGGCCCTCCGGCGTGTCATCGCCAAGCGAGGCCATCACGGCGGCCTCACCCAGCGCGCGCTCGTCCACGCCCGGCACGGGGTACAGCCCGGCGGCCATGCGGTTGCCGAAGGTGATGGTGCCCGTCTTGTCCAGCAGCAGCATGTCGACGTCGCCCGCCGCCTCCACCGCGCGGCCGGAGGTGGCGATGACGTTGAAGCGGATCAGCCGGTCCATGCCGGCGATGCCGATCGCCGACAGCAGCCCGCCGATCGTGGTCGGGATCAGCGTCACCAGCAGCGCCGCCAGCACGGGCACGCTGAGGTCGGTGCCGGAGTAGTGCGCCAGGCCGACCAACGTCACCACGGCGATGACAAAGATGATGGTCAGCCCGGCCAGCAGGATGTTCAGCGCGATCTCGTTCGGCGTCTTGCGGCGCTCGGCGCCTTCGACCAGGGCGATCATGCGGTCGATGAAGGTGCCGCCCGGGTCAGCGGTGATGCGCACCACCAGCCAGTCGGACACCACCTGGGTGCCGCCGGTGACGGCGCTGCGGTCGCCGCCGGCCTCGCGGATGACGGGGGCCGACTCGCCGGTGATGGCGCTCTCGTTGACGCTGGCGATGCCCTGGATGATCTCGCCGTCGCTCGGGATCAGGTCGCCCGTCTCCACCAGCACCGTGCTGCCCTTGCGCAGCGAGGAGGCCGGGGTGGAGGTCACCTTGCTGCGGTCGTTCACGTCGGCGAGCAGCTTGGCGGTGGTGTCGCTGCGGGACTTGCGCAGGCTCTCGGCGCGGGCGCGGCCCCGGCCCTCCGCCACCGCCTCGGCGAAG
>CAXSFF010000215.1:0-6071 GCA_964236035.1 uncultured Acetobacteraceae bacterium | reverse complement strand
TCTCCTGCGCACATTTTGTACGTTACGATGTGAATGACCAAGACAGGGCGCGCAAGAACGCACGGGCATGTCCGCAACGCACACCGATGTGCGTTGGCAGCCAAGACGAAGGGAAGCCGACGATGCCGCCCATAGCCGCCGTTGCCGCCGTTGCCGCCGACACCGCGCGCTAGCCGGAGAGAGAGGGCTGCCGCGGGCTGGCGCAGATCATCGACCGGGTTGGCGACAAATGGACGGTGATGGTCGTGGGGCACCTGTCCGAGCGCGGCACCATGCGCTTCAACGCGCTGATGCGCGCCATACCCGGCATATCCCACCGCATGCTGACGCTGACGCTACGTGGGCTGGAGCGTGACGGCCTCGTCAGGCGCACGCCCTACGCGACCGTCCCCGTTCGCGTGGACTACGACCTCACCGCGCTGGGGCGCTCGTTGACCGAGCCGCTGGTGATGCTGGCGCGTTGGGCCAGCGTCAGGCGGGAGGAGATCGAGACCGCGCGGGCCGAGTACGACTCCGCCCGTTCGCTGGCAGCCTGACCGTTCTCACCGCGGCGAAGATGGGAGAGGAGGGCGACCAGGCCGGGTCGATCGGCACGGGCGCCGGAGGAGTCGGATGATTTGCCCGGAAGCGGCGCCACCGGACCGCTCGTGAGTAGTTTCCGACCCTGGCAGAACGGCCACCACGGTGCGTATCTCGCCTCGCTGCCGATCAGAGTAGAGGCTGAGCTTGCACCACGCGCATGCCTTCCCGTCCGGTGAAACCGCCACGCGACGTTCGGTCTGACCGCCATGTGCGCGACAAGTCCGGATCGCGGCCATCTTCCCTCGCAACGCAAAGGGCTTGCCATGACCCTGGCCAGCCAGCTTGGCGCCGGTCCGGACGGAACGCGCGACCCGGCGCAGCCCATGGCCGCACCCGGCCATGATCGTCGAATGGCAGGGATGGGCGCGTGAACGCCCTCGTCCTCGTCGCGCTGAAGCGGCCTTACACGTTCGTCGTGCTCGCGATCCTGATCGTGCTGTTCGGCGCCATCTCGATCCTGAAGACGGCGACCGACATCTTCCCGCCGATCAGGATCCCGGTCATCGCGGCCATCTGGACCTATACCGGCCTGTCCCCCGCCGACATGTCGGGCCGGGTCATCTACTACTACGAGCGGGCGCTCACGACGACGGTGAGCGGCATCGAGCACATCGAGAGCCAGTCGTATTACGGCAGCGGCGTCGTGAAGATCTACTTCCAGCCAGGGACCGACATCGCGGCGGCGCAGGCGCAAGTCACGGCATCGTCGCAGACCGTCATCAAGCAGCTCCCCGCAGGCATCACGCCGCCCAACATCCTGGTGTTCGACGCGTCATCGGTGCCAGTGCTCGACCTGCAGGTCGCAGCCGACAACATGACGCCCTCGCAGCTCAACGACATCAGCTCCAACCTCATCCGCCCGGCGCTGATCTCCGTTCCGGGCGCCGCCATCCCGGCGCCGTACGGCGGCGCCTCGTCCGAGGTGGCGGTGGACCTCGACCAGGCCAAGCTGCTCGCGCACGGGCTGAGCGCCAAGGATGTCGGCGCGGCACTGGCCCTGCAGAACATCGTGCTGCCGGCGGGGGACCAGAAGATCGGCCCGATCGACTTCATGGTCGTCACCAACGCCACCCCGCTGCAGATCGAGGCGTTCAACGACCTGCCCATCAAGCAAGTCGGCAACGCCACCGTCTACCTGCGCGACGTGGCCTACGTCCACCAGGGCGGGCCGCCGCAGCAGAACATCGTCCTGGTCCATGGCCAGCAGGCGATCCTGCTCGAGATCCTGAAGACCGGCGACGCCTCCACCCTGGCGGTGGTCGCAGGCATAAGGGCGAAGCTGCCTGGCATCCTCAAGACGCTGCCGAAGGGCGTCACGATCACGCCGCTCAACGACGCGTCGGAGTTCGTCCGCTCGTCGATCGAGGACGTCGTGCAGGAGATGGCGACCGCGGCTGTCCTCGCCGGGTTGGCGGTGCTTATATTCCTCGGAAGCTGGCGCTCCACCTTGATCGTCGCCGCGTCCATTCCGCTGTCGATCCTGTCCTCGATCATATGCCTGGCGGCCGTGGGGCAGGACATCAACGTCATGACCCTGGGCGGCCTGGCGCTCGCGGTCGGCATCCTGGTGGACGACGCCACGGTGATGATCGAGAACATCAACAGCCACCTGGAGATGGCCGAGAAATCCGGCGGCGAGGTGGACCTCAGGACCGCCATCATCGAGGCGTCCAACCAGATCGTCGTCCCGACCTTCGTCTCCACGACCTGCATCTGCATCGTCTGGCTGCCGCTGTTCGAACTCGGCGGCATCTCGGGCTACCTGTTCCTGCCGCTGGCCGAGGCCGTCATCTTCGCGATGGTCGCGTCCTTCATCCTGTCGCGCACGCTGACGCCGACCATGGCCGACTTCCTGCTGCGCGGCCAGGTCGCGGCAATGCACGCCAAGCGGGACGAGACCCGCAAGCCCGGCATCTTCTCGCGCTTCCATCACGGCTTCGAGGCGCGCTTCGAGAGCTTTCGCGAAAGCTACCGCGGGCTGCTGGAAGGGCTCGCGGCGCGCCGGCGGGTGTTCAGCGCCATGTACCTCCTGGCGGCCCTGGCGTCGCTCTCCCTCCTGGTCTTCGTCGGGCAGGACTTCTTCCCGAGCATCAAGTCAGGCACGCTCCATCTGCACGCGCGATTTTCCTCCGGCACGCGCATCGAGGAGACGGCGAAGCTGGCGGTGCTGGTGGACGAGCAGGTGCGCCGGCTGCTGCCCGGCCATGTCGTCGGCAGCCTGTTGAACTGCGGACTGCCGGCCACCGGGATCAACCAGGCCTACAGCACCAGCGGGACGATCGGGTCGCAGGATTGCGACCTGTCGATCTCGCTGGACAACCAGGCCTCGCCCGTCGCCGCCTACCAGGCGACGTTGCGGGCCGGGCTGGCGGAGCGTTTCCCCGGCGCGCAGTTCAGCTTCCTGGCCGGCGACATCACGGCCCAGATCCTGAACTTCGGCCTGCCGTCGCCGATCGACATCCAGATCAGGGGGCGCAACCTCGACGCCAACTACGCCTATGCGGTCAAGCTGGCGGCGCGGATCAGGACGGTTGCCGGATCGGCCGACGTGCGCATCCAACAGATCATGGACCAGCCGACCATGCGGCTGGACTCGAACCGCAGCCTCGCCCTGGGCATCGGCGTCAACGAGTCGTTGATCGCGGACAACGTCCTCACGACGTTGTCGGGCAGCGGCCAGACGGCGCCGACCTACTGGCTGGACACCAAGACCGGCGTGGCGCACCTGGTCAACCTGCAGACGCCGCAGGACCAACTGGCCACCGTCAACGCCCTGCAGATCATCCCCGTCAGCGACACGGCCGGCAGCGGCCCCGCGGCCCAGCCCGGGATCGTCGCGAGCCTGGCCACCCTCAGCACGACCGCCATGCCTGGCGTCGTGTCGCACGAAGCCATCCTGCCCGTCATCGACATCTACGCGAACGTCGCCGGCCGGGACCTCGGCTCCGTCAGCCGGGCGATGCAAGCGGTCATCGACGACATGCAGTCCGAGGTGCCGGCCGGCGCGGCCGTGGCGCTGACCGGCCAGGCCACGACCATGCAGGCGGCCTACACCCAGCTGCTTGAAGGGCTGGCGCTGTCCATCGTGCTGGTGTTCCTCATCATCGTCGTCAACTTCCAATCCTGGCTGGACCCGTTCGTCGTGGTCTCCGCCCTGCCCGCGGCCCTGGCAGGTGCCACGTGGAGCCTGTTCCTGACGGGAACGCCGCTGTCCGTCCCCGCCCTGACCGGCGCCATCATGTGCATGGGGACCGCTACGGCGAACACCGTGCTGGTGGTGGATTTCGCCCGCGCGCAACTCGCGGACCACGGCGATGCGGTCGCGGCCGCCATCGAGGCGGGCCATGCCCGGATCAGGCCCGTGCTGATGACGGCGCTGGCGATGGTCGTGGGCATGTTCCCCATGTCCCTCAGCAACACCACCAACGCCCCGCTGGGACGAGCCGTGATCGGCGGCCTGATCGTGGCGACCATCACCACCCTCGTCTTCGTCCCGTGCGTCTTCGCAATCGTGCATAGCGGCCGCCGTGAGCGGACGTCGCAGCCACAGGAGCAGCCGAATTGAGCACGAGCACGCCGAAGCGGCGCGGACGCGGCTGGATGGCCGCAGGCCTCGGGATCGCCGTGGCGCTCGTCCTCGCCGGATACGGCGTTTGGACCCGCAGCTCCGCGCTGACCGACCTTCAGCACGTTGCCGACGACAGCGCGGTGCCAAGGGTGCAGGTGACGACGCCCAAGCCAGGACCGGCCGAACGCAGCCTGACCCTGCCCGGCAACGTCGTGGCCTGGAACGAGGCGCCGATCTACGCCCAGGTGAGCGGCTATGTGACCCACTGGTACAAGGACTACGGCGCACACGTCGACCAGGGGGAACTCCTCGCCGAGATCGACGCCCCCGGGCTGAACGCGCAGCACGCGGCCGCGATGGCGCAACTTGATAATACCGTGACGAAGTCCAACCTCGCGGACGTCACCGCCAAGCGTTACACCGACATCGCGAACTCGCCCGGAGTCTCCCGCCAGCAGATCGACAACTTCGTGTCGGCGGCGGCGGAAGCCAAGGCTCAGGTCGCCGCGGCTCAGGAGACCGTCAAGCAGTACTACGCCATGATCGGGTTCGAGAAGGTGGTGGCGCCGTTCGCAGGGGTGGTCACCTCCCGCCTGGTCAACATCGGCGACTACGTGAACAGCGCCGGCGGCGACGCCGCCAGCCAAGGCTCGGCCAAGCCGCTGTTCAGCGTGGCTGACGTGTCAAAGCTGCGCGTGTTCGTGGCCGTGCCGCAGAACCTCGGTTCCGTGCTGTCGGCCAGTATGACGGCGACGCTGAGCCTGCCGAGCGCGCCGGAGACGAAGATCAAGGCTGATTTCCTGACACAGGCGGGTGCGGTCAACCCAACCACCCGCACGATTGTCACCGAACTCGTCGTCGCGGACGGGCAGCAGGTGCTGTTTCCCGGATCATACGTCGATGTTCGCTTGACGGTGCCGGGCCCCGCCAACGTCCTGATCGTGCCGTCCCAGGCGCTGCTGTTCCGGGCCGAGGGGATGCAGGTCGCGATGATCGGGGCAGGAGGCGTGATCCACCTGCAGAACGTGACCCTGGGGAACAACCTCGGGCTGGATGTCGAGGTGCTGAACGGGGTGACGGCGGCCGACGAGATCGTCGCGAACCCGTCGCTCGGCTTGTTGGAAGGCCAGAAGGTGAAGGTCGTTCAGGCCACGCCGGGCTACGAGCCGAAAACGGCCGCTCTGGTGAAGTGAAACCTCACCATCCGAAGGCTGACCTGCCTAGGCCGCCCGGCTCTCGCTCATGTCGCGCCGGGGTGGCAGCCCGAACATGCGGCCGTACTCGCGGGTGAACTGGGTGATGCTCTCGTAGCCGACTTCAAGGGCTGCCTGGCTTGTCGACAGCCCGTCGCTCAGCATCCGCCGCCTTGCCTCGATCAGGCGCAACTGTTTCTGGAACTGTATCGGCGACAACGAGGTGATGGCCCGGAAGTGGTGGTGGAAGCTCGAAGAACTCATGCCGGCCACGGCAGCCAGCCGCTCCACCCGCAGCGGGCGGTCGAACTCCCCTCGCAGCAAGGCGACCGCGTGCGCGATGCGCCGTGCAGTCCCGCCAGGACCGGCGAGGCCTCGGATCATCCGTCCGTGCCGCCCGGCCAGCAGCCAGTAATGAAGCTCGCGCGTGATCGGGGGTTGCAGCAACGGAATGGCCTCCGGCCGGTCGAGCAGGCGCATCAGCCGCAGCGCGCAGTCGGCGACCGCCGCGTCGGTGTCATCGACCAGCACCGGCGGGACCACCGTCATGATGTCGGTTGAGCCGCCGATCTGCGTGGACAGGTCGAGCAGCACGGCCATGTCCAGTTCGATCGCCAGCGCCAAGTAGGGTTCGGCCCGGCTCGCCCGCGTGATGCGGCTCACGACCGGCACGTCGGCGCTGACGATTGCCGATTGCCCAGCGATGAATTGGTAAGTCTGCGATCCCG
>CAXSFF010000214.1:0-6083 GCA_964236035.1 uncultured Acetobacteraceae bacterium | reverse complement strand
GCACGACCGAGTAACCAGACACCCGGTGCAGCAATGGTTGAGACACCGGCTCGCCGCCCTGGTCAGCGATGGTTGAAGCTCTGCTGAGGATACCGCCATCGTGCAGTGACCAGAGGAAGCAACGGCTACTTTCGATTGCGTGTAGCCATTGCTGGGAGGCAAAACCCCGGTGATCCCTGTGGTGGCTGTTGCCGCATTTGGCTGTCCGTCAAACCACCCCCGATCGACCGCGTCCATGCTGTCCGAAAACGCTGAACAGCAAACGAGAAGACGGACAAATTGATTGTCGGACGGGTAGACGGACAAAGCAATAATGTCGCGCCCGGCGGAAATGTGCGATCAAGTGGCGGCTGGTGACACGACTGTTGATGCTGGTGGCGAAGTCTGCGGTTGATCAGGTCGCGACCTGGAGTGCAGCGAAGCGCGAGCAGCGTGTCCTCGCGACAGGGGTGCCGGCGAACCACTCCGCAACCCTGACCAAGTTGATGGCGACCGCCGTCAGGACGTGCTGGAGGTGCGTTTTGGCGAGGCCGATGTAGCGGCACCGGCGCAGGCCGCAGCGGCCGATGGCTTGCGCGTGCGTGCCCTCGACCCCAGCGCGGGCGGCGTAGCTCGCCCGGAACACCTCGGTCTTCTGGTGCTTGCGCGCGCCTTGAAGCGCCTCGAAGTGCTCGCGTGCCTGCATTCCAATAATGCGCGGCTCGCGCTTGCCGCGGGTGCAGCGCGGGCGCAACGGACAAGGGAAGCAGTCCCGGGTCGCGAACCGCGCTTCAAAAACCATGCCGTTCTTCGTGTAGGTGCTCGGCAGCCAGGAGATGCTTTCCTTGCCCGCCGGGCAGGTCACCACCTTGCGGTCCCAGTCCACCCCGAATGCGGCCTTGGTCAGCCCGTCGTCCAGGCGTGCCTGCCAGCTCGGGTCGTTGGCGAACGGGCCGATGATGGTCACGCCATGGCGCTGCTTGCTGTCCACCAGCACGTGCGAGTCCGTGTAGCCTTTGTCCACCAAGTGCTCGCCAGGCAGCAACCCACGTCTTTCCAGGCTGCCATGAATCACCGCGACCATGTTGTCGTCCGGCACCGTGGCCAGGGTGGTCTCGACGTTGGTGATCACGTGCGGCCCCTCGCAAGCCGCGTCGCATGTCTCGGTCACCTGCACCTTGTAGCCGACCCAGGTCACGTCGTGCTTCTTGCTGTAGCGGGCCTCCGGGTCATAGGGCGAGCAGATCTGCTCGGCAGAGGGCGGCAGTTCGGCCGCGTCGTCCAGGCGCATGCGCCCCTCTTCCGTCACATACTGCGACGCCCAGACCTGGCACAGGACCTTCACCGCAGGCAGCTGCGCCAGTTCCGGCTGTTTCGTGGCAGCGCCGATCGCGCTCAGCAGTTGCCGGCCGTCGGTGCCGATCGTGGCATCCAGGACCTGACACGCCGCCTCGGTCTTGGGCGAAGCAGTCCAAGGTTCGATCGGCGAAGCCGATAGAATGACTGCGGAGGGAGGCAGTAGTTCTCCACCCGCCGGCCATACCGCTCATACCAGGCGACCGGCGCCACGGTTTGCAGCCACTCCGGCGCGACGGTCGCCAACTCGTTCAGCGCGGCCCGCAGCGTCTCGCCGACGCGCTCCAGCCGGTTCAGCGTGCGCACAGCGGCGAGCACATGGGTGCTGTCGGTGCGCTGGCGCCCGCGCGCCTTGACCAGGCCCTCGGACTTCAAGCGCTCCAGCAAGGCGTCGAGCAGAAGCAACTCGGCCCTGCCCGTGACTAGGCGCGTGCGGAACTCGCTCAGCACCGTATGGTCGAAGCCAGGGTCGGTGAGCGCCAAACCCAGCGCGTATTTCCAGTCGATCCTGCCCCGCACGGCGTCGGCCGCCTCGCGGTCGGACAGGTCCTCCATGAACTGCAGCACCACCGCGAACGCGAGCCGGCCCGGCGCTGCCGCAGGCTGGCCATGGCTTGGGAACAGCGCGGTGAACTGGTCGTCCTGATACACGGAGCCCAGCGCGTCGGCGATGCGCAGGCAGAGCGTGCCCTTGGGGAAAGCGGCACGGGCGACGCGGCGGGTCTCTTCAGGTATGGCAGGCGGGTTTTGCGGGCGCAGCATGGCGGAAGCCCTTAAAAGGATGGACCCGCATCATCGCTCCCGCACCGAACCGCGCACCCTCACAAGGGCGGGAGCGAGCCTGCCTCCGACTTCGCCACCAGCATCACTGTCGGGTCAGGGCCTGGTTCCCTTTCCTAAACCCGTTCCCAAACCAGCCTTCCCGAAATGGGGTGAAGCAGACGGGAAAATGGGAGTCCTTTGTCGAGCCTTGCCTGGCTGATAAATGCCGGCAAGCCAAGCCTATCTGGCTCGCCGCTGGCTGAGTGTGGTTGCGGCCACCCTCCAACAGAACGACCGTTTCCACCAACAATCACGCAAAGCCGTACAGATGGCCGGAAGCGGTCAGTCCGGTTCGGAGAACCAGCTTATAAAAAACGAACGTACGCCGATCGACAACACGATCGATCAGCTGCTACTTGGACACCGATCCTTATCACAGCAGGCTCGCATCTGGATGTCCGGTTGCCAGGTGGTCAGTCCGACCGACGTCCAACCTCCTCAGGTCATTGATCAAGCTTAGGCCGTTCGGTTCCCAGCCGAGAAGCCGACGGGTCATGGCGGCCGAGGCAGGAAGGTCAGCCGTGGCGAGCGGCGCCATCCAGCCGAAGCAGCTTGTCGCCTGCTCCGGCGCGACGGGTGCGACTGGCATTTGCAAAGCCGCTCCGACCGCCTCGGCTACATCGCGCAAACGCACGCCCTCTTCGGCCACCGCGTGGTAGCGCCTGCCTCGCCGCGTTCCAGCGCCAGCCGATACAGCCGGACGGCATCGGACAAATGGACGGCCGCGATACAGTTCTCGCCGTCTCCAATATAGTTCACCCGGCCCTGCTGCCGTGCCAGATCAATATGCAAGGTGATCCAGCCTTGCCTCCTTGTGTCGTGCACCTGTGACAGCCGGACCAGCATCATGCGCGTGCCGCGGCTGCCACGTAATGACGTTCGCGAAGACGGCGCGTCCGGCGCCAAGCCGCGCCTGCTGATTGATCGCCGCGCTCTCGGCAAGGTCCAGGGCTACGACGTCGAAGTCCGCCGCGAGCAGCGCGGCCGGCTCGGGGCTTTTGCCCGCGCCAGGCACTAGGATGCAGCACGGTGCGAGCGCACCGGATCGCCGCCAATTCCGGAATGCGGGGTTCAGTTCGCCGCGCTCTCATGGTGTGCGGCCGGCCTGGAAGCGGCTCTCCCAGAAATCCGGCGGCAGATCGCTCACGCCCGGCCCTGCGGGAACCGCGGGCGCCAAACGTCAAGGCCAAGGCTCCGCCCGGCATGGTGGATCGCGAACTGCCCGTGGACGATGGCGATGAAAATGTATGTCCACGGCCATTCCCCGGGATGCTGGTACAGGCCGACCCACAGCCCGAGCACGTACAGCACGCCCAGGGCCGCGACCGGCCTGACCAGGACGCCGAGGATGAAGCTGACCGCGAGCCCCAGCTCCACCGTCAGGATCAGCGGATCGAAGATCGGCATGTTGGGCAGGATCAGGGTGTTCACGATGCCGACGAAGAATGGGAACGCGGCATGCGCCGCCATCTGCTCGGTCCAGTATTGCAGCCCACCGGAGACCGGCAGCGGCAGTTTCCAGATCGCACCCTGGAACCACATGCTGCCCATTAGCACCCGGAACAACCAAGTCAGGACGTTGGCGCCGGTGCGTTGCGCGGGATCGCGACGCCAGGCCGCGCGAGCGATGACGGCGCTCGCGACCAGCAGTCCCGCGAATACGACGGCGAAGGGGTAGCGTAGAATGCCCAGAGATTCGTAGTCAGACGTATTCCCGAGCACGAACGCCGCGACGTCGGTAAACGGATCGGTCCTCATGGCATCCCCTCGCGAAACGCACGCGCCGCGGCCTCGATGACGCGGAGCGCGGTCGTGGACCCGTTCGCCTCGCCCTTCTCGAAATCGGCGCCGGCGTGCTGCCCCATGGTGTTGGTGACATGGGCGAAGCAGATCACCGCGCATGCGCGGGCCGTCGCGAAGGCGTATAACCCGGCCGCCTCCATTTCGACGGCGAGCACGCCGAGCGCGCGGGCATGCGCGATGGCCGCTTCGGTCTCACGATACGGCGCGTCGGTGGTCCAGGTCGCACCCCTGTGCACGGACACGCCGCAGGAACGCGGGAAGGCCGCGTCGAGCGCCGTCTCCACCCGCTCCAGAATGACCAGGTCCGGCGCGGTCATAAACGGGTCTTCGCCGGGCGCCACGTAATGCGCGCTGGTGCCCTCGTCGCGCAGCGCCCGGTCGATCAGGACGACGTACGGCGGGGCACCCAGGTCCGCGATCGTGCCAGCGGAAGTGATGCTGACCAGGAAGCGGCAGCCCGACGCGAAAAGCTGTTCGGCCACCAGGACCGCGAACGGTCCGCCGACCGCGCAGGCGACGACGCCCGCCGGGGTTCCGTCTGGCAGGGTGAATTCCACCAGTTCGGTGTGATAGCAGGCCCAGCCCGGACTCGGGCGCGCTTGACCTGTCGCGCAGAGATGCCGCACGAGGTCGCCGTCCGGGTCCAGGACGCAAACCGCCGGCACCTCTCGGTCGGGCAACGATTTTTGCCGTCTTGCCTCGCGCAGAAGATGCTCGGGCCGGAAAATCGAGGCTGCTGCGTAGTCTTTCGGCGGCACCGGGTCGCGATTCACAACACCCGGCTTCATCAACCCAACCTTCTGAGAAGATAACGCTGTCTCCCTCATACCGGCAGCCCCGCAGCCAGCATCTGCTCCTTGACTTCCCGCGAGCGGTCGGCACCGAGCGTCTGCTTGAACAACGCCCTGATCTCGCCGGGCTTGGTGCCCAGCAGATCGGTCAGCACCTTGGGCGTGTACCCGTGGCGGGTCAGCGTCGGCTCGAGGTCGTCGATTTGCTTGAACGGCACCGAGTCTACGATCGTCTCGCCCACCGGCTTCTCGCTCGCCTGATACCCGGTTTCCAGCGCCAGCGTCAGGTGCTGCTCGATCTGCAGCGGCGTTCGCAGGCGGGCGGCCAGCAGATCGACCGCCGCCGGGTCGAGGATGTCGTCCACCCGCACGCCAGTCGCGGCGCACGTCGTCAGCACCCATTCGATGTACTCGCGCTGGCTGCCGGTCACGCCCTCCAGGGAAAAGACCGTGGTGCGATAGCCGATCTCCTCCATCGTCGGGCTGCGCAGATCGCGCCGAAGTTTCGGGTTACCGGCCAGCAGCATCGAAAGCTTGCCGTCATCATCGCCAACGATCTCGATCAGGCGCTTGATCCCGGTGAGCGTGTAGTGGTGGAGGTCGTGCGCCTCGTCGACGAACAGCACGATCGGCTTCTTGCGCTTGCGGACCAGGGCCAGCAATTCACGCTCGCGCAACCCACCCTGCTTGGGGATTTTCGGTTCCTTGTCGGACGAGAGATTGCAGAACAGCGCCGTGATCAGCGTGCCGAGCGTCGCCCGGATCTTCTCGACGGAGAAGGACTTCGACACGATGACACGGTTGTCACGCGCCAACATGTCCTGCAGGCGGCGCAGTGTCACCGTCTTGCCCGCGCCGACCACGCCGTCTCGCCCGCGAGCGACGGCTCGACCTCGTAGCTGACCCCGTCGACGCGAACCCGCGCGTCGACACCGACCCGTCGCCGCTCCGGTTCGCGCGCGAAGGTGCGGAACCGGTCCCAGGCGCACATCTCACGCAGGCCCGCCTGCGGCAGGCTGGCCGCAAAATCCTCGGCGCGGGACCGTGGTTCGGCGCGGTGTGGCTGCGCGTTGTAACGGACCAAGTAGTTGCGCAGCCAAAGATTGGCCTCGGCCTCATCCTGCGGCGTATGAAAATGATACCGCGTCTCGTGCGCTTCCTTGACGGTGCGGAAGGGACGCTTGATCTTGCCCTTCGCTCGGGCCGTGACGCGGCGCCCGTCCGAGCCGCGCGGCATGTGCGTGCGCACGTCGACGCCGAGCTGCGCCATCACGCGGCGGAAGACGTTGGATTTCGCGACCGGGCCGTTGTCCAAACAGCATCGCCGGATGC
>CAXSFF010000213.1:0-6094 GCA_964236035.1 uncultured Acetobacteraceae bacterium | reverse complement strand
GACGACAGCGCGATGTAGCACGGCACGGCACCGCCCAGGCCTACCCCGGCGAGCAGCCGCGCCGTCAGAAGCGACGGGTAGGACTCGGCATAGGCGGTGAGGATCGTGAACACGCCGAAGATGACCGTGGCCGCGATCAACGCGCGCTTGCGCCCGAACCGGTCGCCAAGCGGCCCGAACGTCAGCGCGCCCAGCATGGCGCCCAGCACCCCGGCGGCGAAGATCGGCCCGAGTGCCGAGCGCTGCAAGGCCATGGCGTCGGCGATGATCGGCGCGGCGACGGCAATGGACTGGCTATCCAGCCCATCCAGAAACGCCGCGACGGAGCACAGAACGATGGCCCGGAGCTGGAATGCGGTCACGCCGCCGTCGTCGATCACTCGCCTGACGTCAACAGCGGTGTCAGCCACGCCGATCACGACGCCAACTTCTTGCTGGCCTGCTGCGCGGACGCGACCGCCGCCGCGCCCCGGATGCGGTCGATCAGACCCACGGCGTCCACCACCCCCCGCTCGCGCCAAGCCACGTGGTGGTCCGGACTTCACCGAGTATTCGGGTTTCCGGCATCAGGCCTGCCTTGTGCATGTTCCTCTCCCAAAATCTTTTTTATCGTTGCTTGAAACCATGCTCTCTTAGTGTTGGAACATTTGAGTTCTTCAGAAGAACTTCCCGTCTCGATACAGCAAGCTCGGCGTGTCTTCGCCCAGATCGACCCCAACGACGAGGCCGATGACCGCGATATGCGATCCGTAAGCGAGTGTGCGGGTTACGCGGCCACGGATGTTGGCCGGAGCGTCTTTGAGCCATGGTGTCGTGTCGTCGTAGAAAATCCACGGTCCGGAGTCGAAGCGGATGCGGCCGCTCGGCTCGCATGAGAACGCCTGGGCGACCGCTTGATGCCGCTGTCCCAGCACGGTCAGACTGAATGGCAGGTCGGAGCCGAGCTGCGGCACGATTGAGGCCGACGAGTTGATGCAAAACAGAACCGCCGCCGGCTCCATGGAAAAGGAGGTGGCGGAACTCACCGTTACGCCGTTCACCGCTTGGCCCGTCCCCACGCTGACGATGCACACACCCGCGGCATGGCGGCGCATGGCGTTGCGAAAAAGATTTGCCGCACCGTCAGGGCCTGGTCGCACCGGCGCCCTCTGGAACTCAACGTTTTCCACCTGTGCCAACGGACACCTCCCCGGAGCGGTGAAAGACCGTAGATCGGCCTTGACACAACTCACAATAGACGCTTTTGTCAGTGTGACAAGTGCGTATGGGAAAGAAACAATCATGAGCCTCCAATCGACGGCGCCAGAGTTAGTGGTCGTTGACACCTCTGAAAGCTTCGACGTGGTGGCCCGCGCGCGGGCGCTGGTGGACGACTTGCGCAAGCGTGGGCCTGAAACTTCCGCGCTCGCCAAACTGCCACCCGAGACCGTGGCCCAACTCGAAGAGGCTGGTCTGTTCGCGCTGACTACGCCTCGGGCCTATGGCGGCCAGCAGGTCTCGCTTACTACCTGGATGGAGGCGGTCACCGAGCTGGGGCGCGGCGATGGTGGCGTAGCTTGGGCTGTAAGCTTGCTGAACAGCTGCAGCTGGATCGTCGCCGCGCTGTTTCCCAAGCCGATCGTAGACGAAGTCTTCTCGCAGAAAAACGTGCGCATCGCGGGGGTGCTGTCGCCCCGCAAGTGCAAGGCGCGACGAGCCGAAGGCGGCTATTTGGTCGAAGAGGGTGTCTGGAGCTTCAACTCCGGGGTCTATCATGCAGACTGGGAGATTCTGGGCATTCCTTTCCCTGACGCGGCCGGCAAGATCATCGGACGCGGCATTGGGATCGTGCCGATCAGCGATGTCACCATCCTTCACGACTGGGATACGATCGGCTTGCGGGGCAGCGGCAGCTCAAGCGTCCGCATGGTGAACGTCTTCATACCGGACGAGCGCATCGTCAGCATGGGGGACGCCTTCTCCGGGAACTATCGCGGCGCCTTCCTGGACCAGCCGCTCTACCGGGCTGCCTTCATGCCGGTGATGGCGATCATTCTGGCCTTCCCCGTCCTGGGGCTTGGCATGCACATGCTGGAGGAGGTGTTGCGCCAGCTGCCCGGCCGCGCGATCCCCTACACCGGCTACACACGCCAGGCCGAGGCGCCGATCACCCACCTGCAGCTCGGTGAGGCGGCGGCCAAAATCGAGGCCGCCAAGCTGATGGTGGCGCAGACCTGTCGCGAGATCGACGACTGGGCCGAGCGCAACGAGATGATGCCAGAGCTCGACCGGGGCCGGGCGCGCCTGTTCACCGGGACGGCCGGCCAGTATGTGTGGGAGGCGGTCGATCTCCTCGCCTCAGCCGGCGGCGGCTCGCTAGCGCGGCAAGGCAATGTGCTTAATCAGATCTGGCAAAGCGCAAGAATCGCCTCCATGCACGGAATCGCCTCGCCGAATACGAACATTGAACTCTACGGCCGCCTCCTCTGCGGCCTCGATCCAAACGGCACGTCCGTCTAGCGCGAAAGGAGAGCAATGACTGCAAGCGACTCCGACGGCGCGGGCGCTCTGGTCGGTCGCCATCAAGCTCTGTTCGCCCCCGCCGCTCGGGCTTGCCTCGTTCGGGGCGGTTGGGGAGACATACGCCCGCCCCAATGAGGCGGCCACGCGCCCTAGCACGGCGATGCTTGTCAACATGCTCGACCGACTAGAGAACGAGGATCTCTTTAACCTCTAGCGCATGGTAGGCGACATGGGCGACGAGCGGCGGCAAGCTTCTACCGTCCCGGCGCTTCCATCGCTGCATTGTGGTTCAAGGGCAGAAGCGCCGCCTTCGTCGAGACATCGCGCCGCAACATGCGGTCGTACGAGGTGAACTTCCACGACCTCTGTCCAATAGTTGTCACGGTGGCAGGCGCATTCTGCCCGAAATGCCCTGCGTACTGCAGGGCGTCTCGGAGCTTCACAGCGTGAAAGTAAACCTTGTCGGCCACATCTGGCTGCTGCGGCGCACCCAGCGCTGTCCCGATTGGTGCCTGATCGCGGGCCTATGTACGCTTAACCTGCGCGACCTTACGATCCCCGTTGCGCCCAACCGCGCGCTGCCAATCGACGAGGAGCAGCTCGCAAGCTTTCGGTCGTCGTACCGCGGTCTCAGCTACAGCCTCGCCCATTCGGGCCATACGGTGAATAACGACCTCCCCGGCAACAACCGATCGGAGATGGTCGCGGCCTTACGAGTACCTGAAAGCATGGCTGAACGGCGCCAAGACCTCAAGTCGGAGGACGCCACCATGGTAGGAGCTCGGGCCCGCGGTCGCTGAGATTTTGATAGGCGCGGCGCGCCGTCTCCCGGGCGTCATCGGCCGAAAGGCCGAAGCTGCGCAGCACCATCTGCCCCATGTCCTTCGCAACCTGGAGATTGCCGCCCTCCGCCGTGATCCGCCGGACCGACTGACGTAGCGCGCCCAGAAGCATGTCCACCCCGGCCTCCACCGACGGGAGTGAAAAAGCCTCGGTTGTTACGCCCGCTTTTAGATCGGTGCGGATGCGCCGCGTGATCAGGTTGTCACCCTCCAACTGGCTTTGCAGCAAGAAGGCGCCCCACGACCGATCCATGCTCGCTCTGAACAGGAAGCTGAACAATCCGGTGGCGACCCGCATGGCAGGATCCTCGATCGACGAGTAAATGGCGTCGGCCCCCGCCGCCATCTCGGCCACCATGGTCAACGAGCTCTCGGCGATAGCTTCGTCCAAAGAGGAGAAATACTGGTAGAAGGTACCGCGCGCGACGTTGGCGCAGCGGATTACATCATCAATGACGGCATGGTCGCCGTTGAGGCTGGTCTCATGCACCGAGACGACAGCCTGCAAAAGGTGGGCCCGCATGCGCGTGCGCTTCTCGCGTGCGACCCTCGTCCGGTGATCTTCCACTGCACCCGCATCCGTTTCGGGCTTGCGCATTGCGCGGCGACCTACAGACGACATTAAAGGTCCAGGAATGGCACAACGCGTTTGACACTAGTTTGGTCGCGTCCTTCAGGGTGCAAGGGTCGGCGTAGCACATGGGTCCAGATTCACGGCATAGGCATGCCGGGCGCGTGTCGGAGCTACGAGCAGACCTTCGGCTGCACCATCCAGCGTGGCCGCTCCATCGGGGTGTTGGCCAACCGAAGCATTCTTCTTCCGGCCGCCCTTGCTTAACTGGGCTTGGCGCAACGAGCGCTCTCGCCAGGCTGGAGCGAACCATTCTTGACCCAGGACTGGCATCTGCCAGCCGGCGCGCACGGCGACACAACCGGATCCTCCTGAATTCAAGCCATGTCGGAGATGCAAGGGATCGGAAAACCATGCGGAAATTGGGGAGGAGGCTCTTGTCGGGGTCCGGGGTGTTGAGGAGTTCGTCACGCAACCAAGCCGGCGATGAGGGCTGTGCAGCGACAATCAGGATGGTTTTTGGCGGCAATCTGGATGGTGATTGCCGGGGCTGACCGCAGGCGGGGCGTAGCCCTGCCGCAGGTCAGCCCCGGCAAGGTCGGTTCCTTTCGAGGGGGCCTGCCTGTGGCGGCGTGAGGTTTGTGCCGGAGTGACAGTTCTCTTTCCCGGGGGATCGCCACGTGCCCGGCACGCACATCACCGACCAGCAAGCGAGACTGTATATGCACCATCGTAGGACCCACACCCGCCAGCTCGCCGCAGCCCGGGCGGGCATTGGCGCCAGCACCGGCGCCCGGCTCGACGCCGACCCGCGTCTGCCATCCCAACGTCACACCCCCCGCGGCCGACGCCGCCCAGACCCGCTGGCGGCGATCTGGAATGCCGAGATCGTCCCCATGCTGCAGTCCACACCAGGCCTGCGGCCGATCGCGGTGTATGACGAGATGCTGCGCCGTCATCCCGACCTGGCGCCGGGTGTCCGCCGCACCCTGGAACGTCGCGTGCGGCATTGGCAGGCGCTGCACGGCCCCGAGCGCGAGGTGATCTTCCGCCAGGACCATCCGCCGGGTCAGCAGGGATTGTCCGACTTCACCGACGCGGCCGATCTCGGCGTGACGATCGCAGGCGAACCGCTACCGCATCGGCTCTACCACTTCCGCCTGGCCTTCTCCGGCTGGGAGTATGGCGAGGCCGTGCTGGGCGGCGAGAGCTTCACCGCACTGGCCACCGGGTTGCAGAACGCCCTGTGGTCCGCGGGCGGGGCACCGCGCGAGCACCGCAGCGACAGCCTGTCGGCGGCATTCCGCAACCTCGAAAGCGACACCGCACTCGACCAGACCCGGCGCTACGAAGCTCTGTGCGCGCATTACGCCATGCAGCCAACCCGCAACAACCGCGGCGTCGCGCACGAGAACGGCTCCATCGAAGCCTCTCACGGCCATCTCAAGGCGGCGCTGGCCCAGGCCCTGCTGCTGCGCGGCACGGCCGACTTCGACAGCCTGCCGGACTACCGCCGGTTCATCGACGAGGTCATCGGCCACGCCAATGCCCGCCGCCGCAAGCTGGTCGAGATCGAGCGCGCCGTCCTGCAACCGCTGCCACCCCGGCGCACCACCGACCATGACGAGGCCCTCGTCACCGTCAGCCGCAACGGCGGGTTCCTGCTCCGCCGCGTGTTCTACACCGTGCCCTCCCGCCTAATCGGCCACAGGTTGCGCGTCCGCCTCTACGACGACCGGCTGGAATGCCTGCTCGGCAGCACGCTGGTCGTGACCCTGGCCCGCGAGCGGCCATTCCAGGGCAAGGGCGGCTCCAACCGCACCCTGCACGTCGTGGACTACCGCCACGTCATCCATGCGCTTCGCCGAAAGCCCGCTGCCTTGCTCAACCTGATCTACCGCGACCAGCTGTTCCCCCGCGACGCGTATCGCCGCACATGGGACAGGCTGGTCGCGGCTCTGCCGCCGCGCACAGCATGCCGCATCATGGTCGGCCTGCTGGCGTTGGCCCACGATCGGGGATGCGAAGCCGATCTGGCCAACGAACTCGGCCGATTGATCGAAGCAAACGCCTTGCCGGATCTGGCCATCCTGCAAACCTTGTTCGCACCGGACTCCGGCAGCATCCCGGAGGTCACGGTAACGCTGCCGTCGCCCACCCTGTACGATGCACTGCTGAC
>CAXSFF010000212.1:0-6094 GCA_964236035.1 uncultured Acetobacteraceae bacterium | reverse complement strand
GGTGGTGCTTGTCGTGGTGCAGCTCCAGCGTCTCCTGGCACATGCCGCGCTCGGCGAGCGCCGCGTGCGAGTAGGGCAGCGGGGGAAGTTCGAAGGCCATGGGGCGATCTCCTGGTTCGGGGGGTGCTACGATGGCACCCTGTGGAGCTATGGCCCGCCACCGTTCGCGTCAAGCGCGCATGCCGCCGAATGTCCGGTTTGAGCAACGTTCCCGCGCTCGGCGCCTGTGGCGCGATCGTGCGCCGCGCCGACCCCGACCGGTTCCTCACGGCGCTGCTGGCGCCGCCGGCGCGGCGCGAGGCGCTGTTCACCCTGTACGCCTTCAACGTCGAGCTTTCGCGCGCCAGCGACGTGGCCAGCGAGCCGACCCTGGCGCTGATCCGCCTGCAATGGTGGCGCGAGGTGGTGGAGGGCGTCCGCAAGCCGCACGAGGTCGCCACCCCGCTGTCGGCGCTGCTCGAAGCCGGCCTGCTCGACCCGGCGGAGCTGCTGGCCTTGGTCGACGCGCGCGAGACGGAGACGGAGGAGATCGCGACGCTGGCCGACTGGCGCAGCTACGCGCTGGCGGGCGCCGGCGGGTTGGCGCTGGCGGCCGGACGTGTGCTCGGCGCGCCAAGCCAGGCCGGCCTGCGTTACCTTGGTGGCGCCTATGGCGTGGCGGGCATGTTGCGCAGCGTGCCGGCCCTGGCGGCGCGCGGCCGTTGCCTGTTGCCAGTGGATGTGCTCGCCGTGCATGGGCTGTCGGCGGAGTCGCTGGCCGGGGCCTCGCCGGATGCGCTGCGGCCGCTGATCACCTCGTTGGCGAAGGTCGGAATGGATTTCCTGGCCGAGGCGCGACGGCATCCTGTCGCCCGCGCCGCGCGCCCGGCCGCCTTGCCGGGCGTGCTGGGCCGCCGCGACCTGCGTCATCCCGGCGAAACGGCGCCGCGCGGGCTGGGCGACCGCCTGGCGGTGCTGGCGGCGATGGCAATAGGCCGCGCCAATGGTAGATAAAGCTCCACGACCAGCGTCAAAGGAGCACACAGCATGGCCGAACCCACCAACCCGGCCGACGCCGCCGCCATGATCCGCGCCGGGTGCCGCGCCCTCGGCATCCCGCTCGACCCGGCGTGGCACGATGCGGTCGCCTTCAACGTCTGCGCCATCGCCAGCCAGGCCGTGTTGCTGCTCGACCCGCTATTGCCCGACGCCATCGACCCGGCCCCCGTCTTCACCGCATGAGCACCGCCTGGTCCACCGCCACGGAAATCGTCGCCGCCATCCGCGCCGGCCACGTGACGCCCGAGCAGGTCGTGGCCGACGCCCTTGATCGCATCGCTGCCCGCAACACGGCGCTGAACGCCTTCACCGACGTGATCGCGGAACGGGCGATGGCGCGGGCGCGGCAGCCGCTCGATGGTCCGCTCGCCGGGGTGCCGTTCGCCGTCAAGAACCTGTTCGACATCGCCGGCCTGCCCACCCGCGCCGGCTCGCTGATCAACCGCACTGCCCCGCCCGCCATGCGCGACGCCATGCTGGTGGAGCGGCTGGAGGCGGCCGGCGCCATCCTGGTCGGCGGCCTCAACATGGGTGAGTACGCCTACGACTTTACCGGCGAGAACATCCATGACGGCCCCTCGCGCAACCCGCACGACCTGGCGCGGATGACCGGCGGCTCCTCCGGCGGCTCGGGGGCGGCGGTCGCGGGCGGGCTGGTGCCGCTGGCGCTGGGTTCCGACACCAGCGGCTCGATCCGGGTGCCGTCGTCGCTGTGCGGGCTGTTCGGGCTGAAGCCGACCTATGGCCGGCTGTCGCGCCACCGCACGTTCCCGTTCGTCGGCAGCTTCGACCATCTCGGCCCGATGGCGCGCTGCGTCGCCGACCTGGCGCTGTCGTACGACGCCATGCAGGGGCCGGCGGACGGCGACCCCGGGTGTGCCGGGCGCGCGGCGGAGCCTGTCATGGCGTCGCTCGATGATGGCGTCGCCGGGTTGCGCGTCGCCGTGGCCGGCGGCTACTTCCAGCACAGCGCGTCGCCTGAGGCGTTGGCCGCGCTGCACGCCGTCGCCCGGGCGCTCGGCGCCACGCGGGAGGTCGAGCTGCCCGGCGCCGACCGCGCCCGCGCCGCCGCCTACGTCATCACCGCCTGCGAGGGTGCGGCGCTGCACCTGGAACGTCTGCGCACCCGGCCACAGGATTTTGACCCGGCGGTGCGCGACCGCCTGATCGCCGGGGCGCTGACTCCCGCGCCGCTATACCTCCAGGCGCAGAAGTTCCGCCGCGTGTTCCAGGCCGCGATGCGGGCGCTGTTCGAGACGGTGGACGTGGTCCTGGCCCCCGCCACTCCCTGCACGGCGCCGCTGCTCGGCCAGCAGGACTTCGTGCTTGGGGGCCAGACGGTGCCCGTGCGCGCGCACCTGGGCCTGTTCACCCAGCCGATCAGCTTCGTCGGCCTGCCCGTGGCCGCCGTCCCCGTCGCCGGGGCTGGCCTGCCGATCGGGGTGCAGGTGATCGCCGCGCCGTGGCGGGAAGACGTGGCGCTGCGGGTCGCGCGACTGCTTGAGCGGGAAGGCGTGTGCGCCGCTCCCCGGCCACCAGGGGAATAGCCATGGAGATCAATCGTCCGGACGTGCTGGCGGAGGTGCAGGCCGCGTTCGACGCCTACGAGGCCGCGCTGACCAGCAACGACGTGGCGGCGCTGGAGGCGATGTTCTGGAGCGGCGACCTGGTGATCCGCTACGGCGCCGGCGAGAACCTGTACGGCGCCAAGGAGATCGCGGCGTTCCGCGCCGGCCGGCCGTCGGCGGGGCTGATGCGGTCGCTATCGCGCACCGTGATCACCACGTTTGGGCGGGATTTTGCCACCGCCTCCACCCTGTTCCACCGGCCCGCGACGGCGAAGGTCGGCCGCCAGATGCAGAGCTGGGCGCGGCTGCCGGAAGGATGGCGCGTAGTGGCCGCCCATGTCAGCCTGATCGACCCGCCCTGATCGTGCTGGTGCGCCACCCGGCGGTGCGGGTGGCGCCCGGCGTGTGCTACGGCCGGTTGGATGTGGCGCTCGCGGAGTCCGTGCAGTCGATCCTGGACCAGCTCCCGGCCTTTGCCGGCACCGTCTGGAGCAGCCCGGCGCAACGCTGCCTGTGCGTCGCCGAGGCGATCGGCCCGCACCAGGTCGACCCGCGGCTGCAGGAGCTGGATTTCGGCGCGTGGGAGGGCCTGCCGTGGGATGCGGTGCCGCGGGAGGCGCTGGATGCCTGGGCCGCCGACGTGCACGGCTTCGCGCCGCCGGGTGGCGAGAGCGGCACGGCGCTGGTGGCACGGGTGACGCGGTTCCACGCCGAGCTGCCGCCGGGCGACCATGTCGTGGTGTCGCATGGCGGCCCGTTGAGGGTGCTGGCGGCGTTGGTCCGCGGCGAGTCCGTGGATTTGCTGGCGCCGGCGCTGGCGTTGGGCTCCGTCACGCTGCTGCCATCGCGGTGAGCACGGCGCATTCCACGGCCTGCTCCGCCGCGCCGAGCACGTCGCCGGTGTAGCCGCCGAGCTGCCGCCGGGCCAGCCACAGCATGCCGAACGCGGCGAGGGCGGCAACCGGCAGGGTGATCGGCGCCAGCAGCGTGGCCGCGGCGGCGGCGCCCAGGCCGACGATCATGCGCGGCAGTCCCGTGTCCGCCAGCGTCGCCGCCAGGCCGTCGGCGCGCACGGGGCGCAACTGGGCCAGCAGCACGATCATCGCCCCGCGCCCCAGTACCGCGGCCAGCAGCAGCGCCAGCGCCGGATGCGCCGACGCGGCCAGGGCGGCGACGCGCAGCGACACGGACAACGCCAGCGCCAGCGCGCCATAGCTGCCGATGCGGCTGTCGCGCATGATCTCCAGCTTGCGCGCGACCGTGCTGCCGCCGCCGAAGCCATCCACGGTGTCGGCCAGGCCGTCCTCGTGCAGCGCGCCGGTGAGCAGGATGGTCGCCGCCAGCCCGGCGAAGGCGGCGACGGTGGGCGGCAGGTGCAGCGCCAGCGCCAACAGCAGCACGACAGCGCCGATGCCGCCCACCAGTGCGCCAACCAGCGGATAGGCCCACACGCAGGCCGCCGGCGCGGGGTTGGCGCGCGCCCACCGCGCCACCGGCAGCCGCGTCAGCAGCATCAGCGCGCCGACCAGTTCTGCAAGGCGGACGGTCATGCCGCACCCACCTCAAACCCGTCATTGCGAGGAGCGCTTGCGACGAAGCAACCCAGGGCCGCACGACCAACTTTCATCGCGCGGCCCTGGGTTGCCACGCCGCCAAGCGGCGGCTCGCAATGACGGGAGTTAGGGAACGCCATCATCGCGCCCGGCGACCGCGGCCTCCGCGAACGTTGCCATGCCCGTGTGGCAGGCGAGCGCGGCGCGCGCGACCAGCACGGCCACCGCGGCGCCGGAGGCCTCGCCCAGCCGCATGTCCAGCGCCAGCAGCGGCGGCAACCCCAGCGCCGCCAGCAGCCGGCCATGCGCGGCCTCCGCCGACCGATGCGCCGCGATGCAATGCGCCAGCCCGCCGTCGGCCAGGCGCGCGAGCGGGGCCGCGGCGGCCGTGCAGACGAACCCGTCCAGCAGCACCGGCACGCCGCGATGCCGCGCGGCCAGCGTCGCGCCCAGGATGGCGGCCAGCTCACGCCCGCCTAGGCGGCGCGCCACCTCCAACGGATCGCCGTCGCCATGCAGCGCCAACCCGGCGTCGATGGCGGCGACCTTGCGCGCCAGCCCGTCGTCGTCCACCCCCGTGCCGCGCCCGGCCCAGGCCGCGCCATCGCCGCCGAACAGCGCCGCCGCGACCGCCGCCGCCGCCGTGGTGTTGCCGATCCCCATCTCTCCCAGGCACAGCAGGTCGACGCCGGGCCGCACGGCGTCATAGCCGGCGTTCACCGCCGCCAGGAAGCCTGCCGCGTCCATCGCCGGCGCGACGGTGAAATCCGCGGTCGGGCGGTCGAGGTCGAGCGCCACCACCCGCAAAGCAGCGCCGGCCACCCGGCAAAGCTGGTTGATCGCCGCACCGCCTGCCTGGAAGTTGCCGACCATCTGCGCCGTCACTGCCGCCGGGAACGGCGAGACGCTGCGCGCGGTCACGCCATGGTTGCCCGCGAACACCAACACCTCGACCGACTCCAGCAGCGGCAGCGTCCGGCCCTGCCACCGCGCCAGCCAGGCCACCAGGTCCTCCAGCCGTCCCAGGCTGCCGGGGGGCTTGGTCAGTTCCGCCTGCCGCGCCATCACGGCGGCTGCGGCGGCTGCATCGCCCGACGGCAAGCGCGCGCAGGCCGCGCGAAGGTCGGCGAGGGTGGCGAAGGTCATGGGGCCTCGTTCGCGATGACGTGGAAGAAGCTGCCGGTCACGCCGCCGCGCCGCCCGCCCGCTGGCCCCAGCGCCACCCCCTGCGAGTCCTGCAAGGTGGCGAACGGCGCGTCCGTGCCCGGGTCGGCGACCGAGGCATAGTGGAACTCGTGCCCGCGCAACACGGACCCGTCGGCCAGCGTGGCGATGCGGTAGCCCAGGTGCAGCCGCCGCTTGGCGAAGCTGGTGGCGTGATCCAACAGGCCGGCCATCGCATGCCGCTCGCCCGCCGCGTCGATCAACCCGACGCCCAGCGCCATGTAGCCGCCGCACTCGCCATGCACGGGGCGGGTGGCGGCGAACCGATGCAGCCCGGCGCGGAAGTTCACCGCCGCCGCCAGTTGCCCGGCGTGCAGCTCGGGATACCCGCCGGGCAGCCACGCCACGTCGGCGCGTTCCGGCGGCGCTTGGTCGGCGAGCGGGGAGAACGCGATGATCTCGGCCCCGGCCTCTCGCCAGCCGGCCAGGATGTGCGGGTAGACGAAGCTGAAGGCGGCGTCCTGGGCGAGCGCGATGGTTTGCCCGGGGGGCCGGGGGGAGGAGGGCCACGGCGGAGTATTCGGCTCGACCGCTCCTCCCAGCCTCCTCCCGCAAGGGGAGGAGGAGCCGGCGTAGATCGTTGCAACGTCGACGTGCTGCTCGATCATGTCGGCCAGGCGGTCGAAATGTTTGGCCAACGCCGCGTGCTCGCTGGCCTGCACCAGGCCGAGGTGCCGCTCCGGCAGGGTCAGCGTGGCGTCGCGCGGCACG
>CAXSFF010000211.1:0-6098 GCA_964236035.1 uncultured Acetobacteraceae bacterium | reverse complement strand
CCGCACAGGCAGGCGCCAGCATCTGGAAAATGCAGGAAGTCAGCCGACACAAAAGTGTCCAGGTGCTCTCAACCTACGTCAGGGCGGCGGAACTCTTCGACCAACACGCAGGGGGCGGGTTCCTGTAGGTGTGGCAGCTCGTCCTCATCCGCAGTCGGGCGCGCACTCCTCGGCTGAAGCCGAGGTCACGCTGCCAATTTCGGGCGCAGGCTTGAGGCGGCGGGCTTGCAGTCATCGGCTCGGGTCATGGCGACAATGCGCGCTAAAACCTCACGCATCATCCCGATGCTGAGGCGTCTCTGGATTGGCCAGAGCTGACAGGAAAACCCATGATGCGGTTGGAAATGGGCTGCAAAGCTAGATAGACGCTATAGTCCTGCGGTGACGAGGGTGTTCCGGCAGATGGTTTGAGGTCTAAGGCCCTTTGGCTGTTCACCTAATCGTCACGGTTTCGGCTCTGTCAACGGCGGCGCAAGGCGTCAGATCAGCAAGCCGTGTTAGGTGTTTGGTCCCGGAAAGTCGTGGCGCTACCCTGACGCGGGAGGCGGAGGAAGCGCTATGGCAGGCAGTCTTCACGGCAGCGCCCGAACGACGCCGCGAGTTCGAGCCGAGCTCCAGGCATCGAAAGAGACGACCAGCACCCTGGCCCAGCGCTACGGCCTGAGCCGCACCACCGTGACCAAGTGGCGCAGCCGAACCACGACAGCCGATGCGCCCATGAGACCGACGGCGCCGCACAGCATCGTGCTGAGCCCAGAGGAAGAGGCCATGGTGGTCGACCGTCGCCGCACCCTGCTGCCGCTCGACGACGTGCTCGGCTGCCTGCGCGACACCATCCCGAAGCTGACACGCTCCAGCCTGCACTGATGCCGCGAGGGCCACGGCGTCTCCCGCCTGGCCGAGGACAAGCTGACCATGGTCCTTGCCATCGATCGCGTGTCGAAGTTCACCTATGTCGAATTCCGCGACGACGCCGGGAAGATGAACGGAGCCGACTTCCTGCGCGGCGTGGTGGCAGCGTTTCCTTACGCCATCCACACCGTGCTGACCGACAACGGCATGGCTTTCGCCGACCTGCCCAAGAACCGGAATGGGCCGACCAGGCGATTTCTGGGTGCCCACATCTTCGACCGCGTCTGCGCCGAGAACGCGATCGTCCACAAGCTGACCAAGCCATACCATCCCTGGACCAACGGTCAGGCCGAGCGGATGAACCGCACCGTCAAGGACGCCACCATCAAGACGTTCCACTACCCCAGCCTGGAAAGGCTCAAGGCGCACGTCATCGCTTTCGTGTCGGCCTACAACTTCGCCAAGCACCTCAAGGCACTCAGGTGGAAGACGCCCTTCGAAGCCGTGTGCCACGCCTGGGCCACCACCCCAGACATCTTCAAGCTCAATCCCCGTCACATCACTCCGGGATCAAACAGCTAACAAGCGTGTAAGCGATCGCACGAAAAGCCGGACGAAAGCTATCACGAAGATTTTACCATATGCACCATCTAAGGTAATATGGTGCTATCAAGCACCACCTAAAGCTGATTTGTAGAAAGCCGAAATAATTTATGATCTCAAAATTTTGGAAGACACAACCTAAACGCTAGGATAGTTCACATGCCGCGCTGTGCTCCGGCCATAAAGGACGGTTAACCCCTGGCAGATATAAACGTGGCCCGCGTTCATGCGAGCCTCGCGAGGTAAAGCAGTTGCCGTTGCAGACAACCTTCATCGGCACCGATCCTATGGAGCGGCATAACCTACCTCTGGCGCTTAGCAGACCAGAGACTGGGATCAGGCTTGTTGAGCCGTGCGATCGTCCAATGCATCGCCATTGCGTGCCTTCTTCTCAGAAGGTTCAGCGATGAAGCATTGGATCGTGCGATTGCGCCGTCCGGTGGAGGGCGAATTCGAGATGGGCTGCAACCGCATCGGGTTTGCAGTTCTCACCCTTGTCTTCGTGCTGCTCCTCGGCGGCAGGTCGTCCACCGCAGCCGTGCAAGCCCTGCTCGTGTATATCACGCTGGGGGTGGCCCTGTCGGCTCATATCCTTTGCAGGTCTCAGCTCAACGATAAACGGCGCTTCTTCGCCCTCGTCATCGATATAGCAATCGTGACCTACGAGATGCACGTTAGCGGTGGATCGCTGGCCGTCCTGTTCTCGCTCTATCTCTGGATCACGTTCGGCAACGGCTTCCGCTTCGGCATCCGATGGCTTCAGGCCGCCGCCATCGCCGCCTGCGGTGGCTTCGCCTACAACATAGCGATGACGCCTTTCTGGCGGGACCAGCCAGGACTATCTTATGGGCTGATGCTGGGTCTGATCGCTTTGCCCGCCTACGCAGGCAAGCTAATCCGGAGGCTATCGAAGGCCCAAGTCCAGGTAGAAGCGGCAAGCCACGCCAAGACCATGTTCATGGCCAGCGTCAGCCACGAGCTCCGCACCCCCCTCACGGCTATCATCGGGATGTCGAGCCTGCTCCGAGACACCGGTCTCGACGGTGAGCAGCGGGAGATGAACCAGATCATCCAGGATGCCGCTAAGGCGCTCACCCGGCTGATCGACGAGGTGCTCGACCACTCGCGCCTCGAGGCCGGCCGTATGCCGGTCAAGCCGGTCGCATTCGACCTCGCAGACCTCCTGCGTGAGGTCGCAGGCCTTGTGACCGTTCAGGCGCGTGACAAGGGGCTGCACCTCAGCCTCAACATCGCACCGGGCAGCCAGCGCCACCTGCTCGGTAGCAGGCGCCACATTGCAGAGATCGCTACCAACCTCGCAAGCAACGCGGTCAAGTTCACCAAGGCGGGGAGCGTGACCATCGCCGCCGATGCTCGCCGCGGTGACGACGGTATCGTCCGGCTGGTGATCGAAGTTATCGACACCGGAATCGGAATTGCGCCTGGGGCGCAGGTCAAGATCTTCGAGCCGTTCACCCAGGCGAACGACAACATCCTGAACGACTACGGGGGCACTGGTCTGGGTCTGTCAATCGCCAGACACCGGGCGGAGCTTCTGGGTGGCACGCTAAAGGTGGTCAGCACGTTGGATGTTGGCAGCATCTTCCGGCTATCCGTCGACGTGCAGGCCGCGGGCTACGTGGAGATCCCGTCTTCCAGGCCGCAGGTCGTGGCCCTCGCCTCTACTGAGGACGCGGCAGCGCCGCTGGTCTCGCGCTTGGCTGAGATCGGCGTGCCCTGCGAAGTTTATGGCAACCTGGAGACTGTTGCCGGTGCCGTCCGCCGGCAGCGGGATGCCAGCGGTAGCGATATGGTACTCGTCATCATCGAGCGCGACCTGGATCAGGACATCGACGGCCTGGTAGTCCGCCTGCGCGAGGCCGATCCGGGCATGGCACGCTCGACCTTGTTCGTCCATTCCAGTGCCAGTGCACTGGCGGATCGACGCCACCAGTTTTTCTCGGTTATGCCGGAGGACGTAACCGCCTCCGATCTCCTGTCCACGCTTCAGCTTGCCCATGGACAAGGCCATGCCGAGGAGGCGCCAAGTCCCGCGCCGGCATCCAACAGCACGGCAATCCCTGGCCTCAACATTCTGGTCGCGGACGACAATCGGATCAACCAGCGGGTGATGGTCAAGATCCTCGACCGGGCCGGACACCGCTCACGGGTCGTCGGGGATGGCGATGCCGCCCTTGATGCGCTTGAGGGGGATGAAGCCTTCGACCTGGTTCTGATGGACATCAACATGCCGAAGATGGACGGCATCCAGGCGACCAAGCTCTTCCGCATCGCGTCCCTTGGACGGCCCCATGTGCCGGTCATCGCGTTGACGGCCGATGCCAGCGAAGAAATGGCTGCGCGGTGCCTGGCAGCAGGAATGGATGCCGTCGCCACCAAGCCGATCGAGCCCGTGCAGCTCAAGGAGCTGATCGGCAAGTTCGCGGTCGTCAGGCCCGTGACCGACGCCGAGGGCGTCGTGTCGATTGCCGAGCATCCTCGGTATCGTCCGCCCCTCGCTGGGCTCGTGGACCTGGACAAGCTCGCGGTGCTGCGTGACCTGGGCGGAGACGAGTTCGTTTGCGACCTGCTGAACGACTTCCTTACCGAAGCGGAGCAGACAGTGGCGTTGCTGGAGGATGCGGTGAGCGGCAGCGACATCGTTGCCTTCAGGTTTCACGCCCACGCCCTGCGTTCTTCGGCGGTCAACGTCGGAGCGCAGGGACTGGGCCAGCTCTGCGACCCGTGGCAGAGAATGGGCATGGACGAACTGGCTACCCAGGCCGTCCATGTGTCCGACCGCGCCCGCTCCGAACTGGGTCGGACCCGCGCCGCGTTCGATGCGGCACGAGTCTCCCTGTCATCCGCGAGCTGACTAGCTCGCCGCGGACATCCTCCCGTTCGCGGTGCCATCGCTGTTTCGAGGCGTCACCGTGGCCCCCTCCGCCGCCAGCCTGCGATCCTGGGCCTTTGTCAAACGGGTCATGATCTTGAGGTCGAGCGGGGTCACGGTCATCGCCGTCTTCGCCCAGACGTCAACCACCTCCAGCAGCTCCTGCAAGGTGACCGGGTTGACCACCTTGCGAGCCCGATGCACCGCGAGGTGGGCGTTGTGCTTGCGAGACCTCTGCGTGATGTACTCGCGGACCACATCCTCGCCCTGGCCGTCCTCCGCAAGCACGTCGACGACGCCCATCGCGTGAAGCTCCTCCCCTGTCCTCAGCCGTCCCGACAGGATCAGCTCCTCTGCGATTGTTCGCCCGACCTTGCGGGACAGGAAGCTGTAGGCTCCCATCCCGGGGAACAAGTTGAACAGCACCTCCGGCAGACCGAGACGTGCGCTGCGCTCGGCCACCAAGACGTCGAAGGACAATGCATGCTCGAAACCCCCGCCGAGGGCGTCTCCCTGTACCAGGGCCAGCGTGATCATCGGCAGGCCAAAGCCTGTCGTGTTCTTGTGCACGGCTTTAACCGCAAGCTGGCCGTAGTGCCGCAAGGCCTCGATATCGCCAGCCGCGATACGCTCCGCGAAATGTCCCAGGTCACCGCCCAGGTTGAAAATGCCAGGCGCGTCCGACTTCATCACGAACCAGTTAACCGGGCTTGCACCATGTTGCGCCTCCGTCGCGTGCCACTCCGCAAGATCGCGCTGCATTGAGCTGACGTCCTCCATCAGCTCAAGGGTATAGATGGGCCGGCCGGGTGGCCGCATCGCGCACCAGGCTGTCTTGCTTGCTCCCTCGACTATGAGAGACAGGTTTTCGTATGCCAAGCTAAGCGGATGGATGCTCCGGGAAGATGGCCCCGCTCCCCGGACCGGGTTCGTTCCACCCGCCTTTTCGGAAGCGTTGGACTTTGCCGAAAGCCGATTGATGAACGTCATAGGATAGCTCCTTCGGCATCGCAGAGAGCCACCGGTTTTCGGCGGTGCGTGCCATGCAATCTTAGATCGTTTTTCTAGAAACAATCTCTACCATTTAGGGAAACTACCCCAAAAAAGTAACTTCAGATTGTGCTTGATGTGGCCATTCTTGAGATCGGCGGTGCGCGAACAAAGCCTCACTGGATGAACTTCGGGGCTTTGTTCATCCATGTGGTGCAAGTCCAATGTCTTGAGATAACCAGCGCCCCTGTCGACCACACCTTGGTAATCATCGAGAGTGTGCCTGGGTACCAAGAGGACTTAGTTGTAGCGTTCTGAGATTACCCGTACTCGGGCGCGAGATCATCGGTGTTGCGTGCCCGCAATCTAGTTCTTGGCGACTCTTGATGATTGAAACTGGGCACGCAGGTTCTGCGGTAAGATGGCCATGCGTCTTCCTTGGTGTCATCAAAAGCCGTCAAGAGCCGCGCTTTTATCAAGTCAGGTTGTAGGTGTTCTCTCGCCTCTGCGGGGATGAACCAGTGACGACCGAGACAGGCGGAACCGCAACCGGATACTACCTATAATCAACGGAAATCTTGGGTCGGCACCTTGATGCCACGGTCGACTTTCTGGTCCGGAGCGTGGATGCTTTAGTTTTTTAGTTTGCCTGAGTTGGCTCCTGACCAGTTTCCGTGCCTATGTTGGATCGGGGCCACCTCATCCTGCTCGCCCACGCTGCGCAGCAGCTCCGAGAGATCCTCCAGCCGGTCGGTGATGA
>CAXSFF010000210.1:0-6110 GCA_964236035.1 uncultured Acetobacteraceae bacterium | reverse complement strand
CGCCGTCGCCGCCGTCGGGGCCGCCGAACTCCATGAACTTCTCGCGCCGGAACGCCACCACGCCGTTGCCGCCGTCGCCGGAGCGGAGGTAGATCTTGGCTTGGTCGAGGAACTTCATGGGTCGGGTCCAAAACGACAGCGGGGGCCGGCTCGCGCCGACCCCCGCTGCAAGAAATCCGGTGCCGCGGCGCCTACTCGGCGGCGACGGCCTGCACGTTGGAGCCGTCGCCGGAGGGGGCGGCGACCGAGACGTGCACCCGGCCCTCGGCGCGGCGGGTGAACTTCACGTGGCCGTCGACCAGCGCCCATAGCGTATGGTCCTTGCCGACGCCGACGCCCTCGCCGGCCTTAACCTTGGTGCCGCGCTGGCGGATGATGATGTTGCCGGCGATCACGGCCTCGCCGCCGAACTTCTTGACGCCCAGCCGCCGGCCTGCGGTGTCGCGCCCGTTGCGGGATGAGCCGCCTGCCTTCTTGTGTGCCATGTCCCGTCTTCCTCGTCAGGCTGCGTTGATGCCGGCGATGCGCAGCACGGTGACGTGCTGGCGATGGCCGTTCTTGCGGCGGCTGTGCTGCCGGCGGCGCTTCTTGAAGATGATGATCTTGTCGAGCCGGTCCTGCGCGATGACGGTGGCGGTCACCGTCGCGCCCGCGACTACGGGAGCGCCCAGCGTCAGCCCGGCGTCGCCGCCGATCGCCAGCACGTCGGTGAAGGTGATGGTGCTACCGGCCTCAGCCTCCAGCTTCTCCACCTTCAGCACCAACTCGGGCGTCACGCGGTACTGCTTCCCGCCGGTGCGGATGACTGCGAACATGCGTCGTATTCCTGTCGGTCGTCCGAGGCACCAAGCGCATCGGGGCAGCCGGGTCGCCCCGCCGCCAAGAGGATGCGGGTTATAGCGTGGGCCCGGCGTGAGTCAATCCGCGGATTGGTTGCGCCGCCCTTGCCCGCGCGCTATACGGCGCGGCGCCCGGAGGGGTGACAGAGTGGCCGATTGTGGCAGTCTCGAAAACTGTTGTGCGCGCAAGCGTACCGTGGGTTCGAATCCCACCCCCTCCGCCAACCGCAGGCCTTATGCCGCTGAGTTAGTTGAGTTATTCAGGTCTCCTGTTGCATAGGCCCCCGTTTCGGCCTCACTCATGAGGCGGTGACATGGGGCCTTGCTCGACAAGGTCGCCAGGAGCGATCAGGCCAGCCCGGAGCCGGCATGGTGGCCATGCCTTCCAGGGCCGTTGCCAGCTCCGTCATCGATGCGACCTACCGTGCGGAAGGTGGCGAGGGGCAGGCGTTTCATTCCGCTACTAGTCGGACATCCGCCGAGGCCGAATGGCCGGCTTGGTCCAGCACCGTGAAATGGACGAAGCCGAGCCCCTCGGGCGACCAGAGCGTGTGCAGCGCGGAAGGGAGCGGCCTGCCGTCTGCCAGCCAGCGGTATGGCGGCTGGCCCCCTGCGGCGCGCAGGTCGATCGCCGTCGCCGGGTCGTAGGCCAGGTCCACGTTGCCGGGTGGGAACATCATCCGCAACGCCGGCGGGCCGGATATGCGGGCCAACGCGGGAGCGACGGGCGCACGAGTGTCCACCGCCACCTCTGGCACCGCCGGCTCGGCCGGGAGCAGGCCGAACAGGTGGAACAAGACGGGTGCCGCCACGTCTCGCCCGGTGGCGCCCGGCAGCGGCGTGTCGTCGCGGCGGCCAATCCAGACGACCACCGTGTAGCCCGGCGTGAAGCCGGCGGCCCAGGCATCGCGGAATCCGTAGGACGTGCCGGTCTTGTAGGCGATCGGATGCGCCGGGTCGGGCGCGACCCCGGGCGGCGCCGGCTGCGCACGCAGGATGGCAGCCACGTCGGCGGCTGCGCGCTGGCTGACCAGCGTCCCCGTCTTGCCGGTCGCGCCCACGACGGTGGGCAACCAGATAACCCCGCCATCCGCCAAGTCGGCATAAAGCCCGGCCAGATCGAACAGGCTGATCCCGGCGCCACCCAAGGCCAGAGCCGCCGATAGCCCGTCGCCGCGCGGCAAACGCAGCTCCACGCCGGCACGCGCCACCGCGCTGCCGAACCGCGCCGGCCCCAGGCGGGACAGCAGACGCACCGCTGGGCGGTTGAGCGATCCACGCAAGGCCTCGGCCGCGGTCGTGGAACCATGGTCCGTCCGGTCGAAATCCCGCGGCGCATAGCCGCCGAGGCGAAATTCGTCGTCTGGCAGGATGGTGCCGGGCGTGGCCAGTCCGGCATCGAACGCCATCGCATAGATGAACGGCTTCAGCGCCGAACCCGGCGAACGACGGGCGCGCACCATGTCCACCATGCCGCCCGGCGCCATGTATCTTGCGCCGCCCAGATAGGCCAGCACGGCATGGTCCCCGTTGCGGATGACGAGGGCCGCCAAGTCCGTGTCCGCCCCGAGCCAATGCAGTTCCCGCGTCGCCAGCGCCTCGACCCCGGCCTGCAAATCCACATCCAGCGTCGTCCGCGTGATGCCGTTCCAGTGCCCGGCCAGGTGGCGGGCCAGCCTGGGCAGGACTGCGCGCGTGACAAGCGTGCGCTCCGGCGGCATCGCATCCCCCGCAGCAGACAGCACGCGCGCGGCTCCCTGCCACGCGGCGTCCGGATGCAGGTCGGGACGGCGGCGCGTCGGGCTCTGCGGCAGCGAGACGATCAGCGCGGCCTGGGAGCGGGTGAGCGCCGCCGGCTCGCAGCCGAAATACAGCAGCGATGCCGCCCGCACGCCCTCCAGATTGCCGCCCATCGGGGCCAGGGTCAGGTACAGCCTCAGTATCTCGTTCCGTCCCAGGTGGGCCTGCAACTGCAGCCCGCGCGCGACGTCGTGCAGCTTTCCCCAGATGCCCCGCCGATGCGGCTCCAGCAGGCGGGCCACCTGCATCGCGATGGTCGAGCCGCCGGAGATGATGTGGCCGTGCGCCGCCAACTGATCCGCCGCCCGCAGCAACGCCAGCGGATCGACGCCGGGCATCAGCCAGAAGCGCCGGTCTTCCCGCGCCAGCAGCAGCGGCACGATGTCGCGCCCCACATCACCCTGCCCGGCGGCGAGGCGGACCGCCCCGTCTGCCGCCGGGCGCAGGTTCAGCACCCGGCCCGATGCGTCGCGCAACTCCGCCGACAGCATGGCCGCCCGGCTGAGGTCGAGCGGGAACGCACGGTCCGCCGCCAGCGCCGCCCCCAGCAGGAGCAGCGCCAGGGCAGCCCACCGCCGCATCATCGGGCTGCCACGCTGGTCTCGCCGGCGTCCGTGCGGGCCATCACGTCCGGCTGATACATGTCCTGCACGATCGTCTCGGGCCGGACGAAATGCCCCGGCGTGACCGCGCGAACCACGTAGGCGACGCGGAATTCACCCTCGTCCAGCGGAAAGACTTTGTTGTCGTCCACGTTGCGCCAGCGATTGCGCGGGTCCGCGCCCACGTCGAACGCGGCCAGGAAGCGGTCGTCCCGCTCCTCATGGGCGCGCAGATGCGTCAGTTCGCCGATGAAGGGATAGCTGTCTTCCCGCAGCACGGACGCCTCGATTTCAAGCCCGGCCGGGAGCGGATCGATCACCATCGCCCGGCGGAACTGGCCGGAGGCCGCACTGCCGGACAGCACCACGATGAAGCGATCTGTCTGGCGCAGCGCGGTGTCGTCCATCCGCTCTCCCGTCAGCGTGTAGGCTGCGCGCTGCAGGCGGAACCCGTTCTGGAGCGCCGGCGGCGCCTGGATCGGGGCGCCCCGCAGCGTGACGGTGCGGAACAGCGGCTTGTCGTCCATGTTCCGCACGCTGGCGCCTTGCGCCATAGCCTCCGCGCTGGGCGAAACCGCGTAGGGCAGCGTCACCGTCTCCGCCGCGCCCCCATTCAGCGCCACCGAACGCGCCGTGCCGCGCTTGGCCAGCGCATGGGCCGCCATCAGCAGCCAGGCCTTCTCCTGCGTGTTGAGCTGATCGGGGTCGAGGCGCTCGCCGGCGAGCCGTGCCAGCAGGACCGACACCGCCGCGTCGTGCCCCGTCTCTGCCGCCACGGCCAGCACGCCCGCCTCCTCGCGCAGCGGCGACCAGTAATAGGCGTTGCGCCACCAAGGCGGGACCGACGCAGCGCCCAGATTGGTGATGGCGCTTTGGAAAATGGTCTCGGCAACGCCAGTTTGGCCCATCAAGGATTGGGCGCCAGCCAGATCGGCCAGGGCCATCGGAGCGGCCGTCCCGCCATCGCGCCACGATACCGTCTGGCCTCCGTGAGAAAGACCGGCGGAGAGCGCGCGCAGGCTGGACGGATCGACCCTGCTGGTGCGCGCCAGGACATAGGCCGCATAGGCCTGCGTCGGCGCAGTCGGCTGCGCGTAGGCGCCGTCGTAGTTGTCGTTGCCGGTTTGCAGGCTGCGCTCGATCCAACGGGCGGAGTTGCCGGTCACGCTGTCCGGCACGGCGAACCCGGCCTCTCGCGCACGCAGCAGGAAGTCGAGCGCGTACACGTTCAGCCACGTCGAACCGTTGCCGTCCCCGACGCGCCACAGCCCGAACCGCCCGGCCGTATCCTGCCGGTCGATGATGGCGCCAATCGCCGCCTGCACCCGGTCATGCACGCCGCGGTCGCTGGCGGGCCGGCCCAGCAAGCGGGCGTCGTCGAAGTAGAGCAGCGGCAACGCCGCGGAGGAAAGCTGCTCCGTGCAGCCGAACGGATAGGTGTAGAGCGACTGCAACAGCCCGGGCACGTCGATCCCGCCAGTGGCGGAGTAGCCGATCGTCACCTGCACGCTGCCCGGCATGAACGGCGCCAGCAGCTCCGGCCCGGCGGTGTAGGTCTCGCCCGGCGCCTGTGCGCCAGCCTGGCTCAGCACCAGGTCGGGGTGCGGCGAGCGCACGGCGATGTCCCATCGATGGGTGATGTGCAGGCCGCCCGGCCCCGTCAGGTCCGCCGTCAGGTGGGCGATCCCGATTTCGGCGCCGGCCAAGTCGACCCGAGCCTCGCGCCGCTGGCCGGGATCGAGATGCAGGTCGATCGTGCCGGGTCCGCGCCAGGCCGCCGCGCCGCTGGCGGTGAGGGCCAAGTGGTAGTCCCCGACGGGCGCATCCGTGCCCTGCACCGAGATGCCCACGCTGGCGACGTCGCCCGGCGCCAGGAAACGCGGCAGCGCCAACTCGGCCACCACGGGGTCGCGCACGGTCAGCGCCGCTTCGGCATGGCCCGCCGCCTCGTGGTCATAGGCCACCGCCATCAGCCGCAGCTCGCCCGCGAAATCCGGCAGGTCGAGCGGGATCGTGGCATTCCCGTCCGCGTCAAGCTCCACGGGGCCGTGGAACAGCGAGACGACCTTGGTCGACGTGACCGGCAGGCCAGCGCCGCCGAGCGAACCCTGATCGCCGCCCTCGTGCAGGGCGCCGACATCGGCAGTCCCTTCCAGCAGGCGTCCATAATCGTCGCGCAGATCCATGGCGAACCGGGTGCGGCCGAGCAGGGCTGCCACCGGGTCTGGGCTGGCGAAATGGGTGAGTTGCAGGATTCCCTCATCCACCGCGGCCAACGTGACGAAGGCGCGGCCATGCACGCCCGCCACGTGCACGGGCACAGTGATGGATTGGCGCGGGGCCACCGTGGCAGGCACGCTGATGCTGACGGCTAAACCGGTATTATGTAGCACCCGCCACCACGGGGAAGCGTGTGCTACATGCGAGACATCCTGTGGTTAGGGCGTTCGCATGGCTCAAAAGCGGTATCTATTTCCTGTCACGGCGGATGTCGCTGTTGGGCTCTTGCTGGCTGTTGTCGCGATGATCGTCCCGATGGCTTGGTATGTCAGGGCAATCGGGATGATTGCTATTTTCGTGCTAACAGCCGATTTGTTCCGTCGTCCAGAATGGGCAACTTGGAAATCCGTCACCTGCGGGGTAGCCCTCTGCGCGGCAGTTGCTTGGCTAACGATACCGCAAATTGTTTTGCATTATTCAGCGCCGAATCAAGCACATGATACTGCCATAAACCAGCCTTCACAACCGGACGTAGGACCGTTTATCATTAGCCAGCTAATAAACGAAGCAACATTACTGAGACAGTTGTATACAAAGTATCGGAATGATTACAGCAAAACGTTAATGGCCGATCATTGGCTTTGGGTAA